>JACSRV010000114.1 GCA_014879545.1 Chitinophagaceae bacterium
CAGTTTTGAGAAGTTTTGCCTGTCCCGAAAGCATTCGGGAAGAAGCAGAACTTCCCACCTTTTTATTGATAATCAATATGTTAAACCAATAGTGGGAAGGAGAAAAAAATTGCGCAGCAACTTGCGTTGCGCCGGTACACAAAGTTACCGGAGCGTTGCAAACGGTCACGGTTACACGGCACGACGGGTCACCATAACATAAATGGGATCCTACCACTTATTCCGAAAGATCTTGGGGAGCAGGTACACCGCCTGCAGCCCACCAAAGAAAACGTGCATACCAGTGATGAGCTTTCTTTCGCCGGGGTCGAAAGTTGTGCGCAGGTAAAGACATACCACGTTCACCGCAATAATAGCGCCTATATAGGTTAGCTTTTCCTTCCTGAGCTGGTCCATAACAACAATTTTTACAGATGAAAACAAAAAAACCATCAGTACTACACGCCGCTCATTCGACCCCACCCTCTCCTTTGGAGAGGGCCGGGGAGAGGTCTCCCCCTCTCTACGAAAGCCTTTCCTGCTCGCGCAGCCAGCGCTCGGGTATGTCGCCGCCACTGGCTATCTGGTAGTCTTTCAGCGAGCAGGGCACAAACGATCCTTCGGGTAGTTTCATCCACCAGCGGTTGGTGCGCTTGCTCTTCAGAAACAGGGTATCCATGTCAGAGAACACCACATTGAACATCACAAACTCGTCGCGGTCGGTCAGTTGTGCCTCCGACTTGCGCACCAGGTAGCCATCTACAAAGTACCAGATCATCTGGGCTATCTGCCGGGCGGTCATGTTGTGCACATCGTGGCGTTCGTCGAAACCATATATGCCAAAGGATGTGAGAGCCTCGCTCATGCCTGCATAGCGGGTCAGCATACACACCTCCTCGCCGGTCAGTCCGTTCGGCGATCCGTTCACATTGGCCGGGGCATCGCTGAAGCGGACTACGCTCATATCCAACCCAAAGAGGTTGCTGATGCGCAGCACGGGTTCGATATCTTCTATATGCTCGCGCACCTTGCCCAGACGGTAGAAGTCGAAACGCAGCTTATCCAGCGTTTCCAGCATTTGCGGGTGAGCGTAGTAGCTCTGAAAACCTATATGGCTGTAGTGTGATATGAAGTTGGGAGAGGCTGTGAGCATCTCCAGCAGGAAGCCGGAAGCATTTACCTCCTCGGTCTCGTCGAGGTCTATGAGCATATCGGCCACCGATGCCACCACCATCTGCTCGGATTTGCGGAACGCCTCATACTGTTGCAGCATCAGGTCGTGACCGCCACCCAGCACCAGGGCTATCTTGCCGGCCAGGTGCAGCTCGTGCAGCACCTGCTGCAATGCGGCGCGGGTATCGGCAGGTGTGGCTCCCTGACGTATGTTGCCGAGGTCGGCAATGCGGATGTCGGTGTGCCAGTAGTACATTTTGTAGAGCTGCTCGCGCACGGCGTCGGGTCCGTTGCCCTGCGGCATAGACTTGTCCACACCGGTCCAGTCGGCACAGCCCACCAGCACTATGTCGGCATCGTCTATACTGAAGCCGGGCTGCGTGAAACAGGCTATGCCCGCACCCAGTTGGCTGGGCTCGTAATAACGTTCTGGTTTGGAATCTATAAAGTGGGTCTCGTCGAGGAAGTAGTGCAGGTCGTTCATACGGAGGTAGCAGATTAACGGAGTTAAAAGTACAGAAAAACGAACGGAACAATGGGTGGGAGCGGCAAAGTAGTTATCCACACACATGGACAAAACGGGGCCGGGAACCGGGCAAAGAAGGGGATTGTTAAAAACGAGTGAGAAACGGTATTTATGTGCCCCGAATACCCGTATTATTTTATACTTTTGGAACAACATGGCAACAGGCAAAAAAGCAAAACCATCATACGTCAACGCCATTATGGGTGTGGCACTGGTACTGTTCCTTATGGGCATACTGGGCTGGCTGGTCATCAACGGCCGCGCGCTGTCGCGTGCGTTCAAAGAGGACATGGAAGTGAACGTGGATTTTCATGATAATGTGAGCGACGAGAACGTGGCGAAGATGAAAGCCATACTGGACAAACAACCGTTTGTGCGCAAGTCGCGCATCATCACCAAGGCCGAGGCCGCTGCCATGCAGAGCCAGGTGGAGGGCAGTAATATAGTAGAGTTCCTGGGGTACAACCCGCTGTTCGCATCCATATCGCTGAAGATGGGCGAGGGATATGTGAACCGTGATAGCCTGGGCCGCATAAGGCAGTTCATCATGCAGAGTAATGTGGTGCGCGATGTGACCTGGCCCAGCATGGTGGTGGACCAGATGAACAATAACTTCCGCAAGATCGGCATCATTCTGGGTGTCATTACCGCGTTGTTGCTCATAGTGGTTATCTTCCTGATAGATAATACCGTGCGCCTGGCCATGTTCAGCAACCGTTTCCTGATAAAGACCATGCAGATGGTGGGTGCCACACAGTCGTTCATCACACGGCCGTTCGACCAGCGTGCGCTGCTGAACGGACTGACCAGCGGTGTGATAGCCGTTATAGGTCTGTGGATGGTAATGTCGTTTGCCAAGTCGCAGCTGCCCGTGCTGGACCTGCTGAACGATCCGTTCCTCATAACGATGCTCATCCTCAGCATGCTGATATTGGGTATCCTGATATCGATGATCAGTACGCACCGCTCGGTTGTGAAATACCTGAAGATGCACGTGGACGACCTGTACTAGCAGCCGGGTTTTGAGAACGGTAGGAAAAATCTATATTTGCAATCATAAGTAAGAGATACAATGTCAACACCAAGCAAACAAACACCGCGTCCGTCGCTGACAGCAACTGCCGCCCGCAACAATAACAACAAGCCACAGCCTGCTTTCCTGTTTGATAAGCAGAACTATATGTGGATGATAGGTGGTATTGTATTGCTGCTCATCGGCTTCTTCCTGCTGTCGGGTGGCAAGGCCGAGAACCCCGCAGACTTCAAGTATGATGAGCTGTATGGTTTCCGCCGCCTGACACTGGCACCACTGGTTATTATGGCCGGCTTTGCGGTAGAGGTATATGCCATTATGAAAAAGCCTAAAGAAACCGATGAGCCACAGGGCGAATAAGATTCTAAACAATTGACTTTCAATACACTTCCCCACCCTCTGCGGTGGGGAATCGTTTTTTGGGAGCGTAGGGCAGGAAATATACATATTAAGATTATCGAGCAAGAATGATAATTTTGAAAAAGACTTGTCACCAACTGTAACTTTTGCGCCGCTGCACCGATAAACAATACACATGGACGCCCAACAATACAATAACTGTGTTAAGGAATGGTCTGATGCCCTTTTCCGCTTTGCGGTGAAGTGCACCGGCCAGGCCAGCGACGCGCATGATGTAGTGCAGGGCGCCTTTGAGGTACTGTGGGCGAAGCGCGACGAAGTACTGCCCGAGAAAGCAAAGGCCTTCCTGTTTCAGGTAGCCTACCGCCAGTCGGTCGATAACTTCCGCAAGCGTTCCAAGATCGCATTCAAGGACGCGCCTGAGGAATCGTACTCGCCCGCCAACCCCGACCTGAAGAAGGTGCTGGAGCGTGCGCTGGCACAACTGGACGAACGGTCGCGCGCGCTGGTGCTGCTGAAAGACTATGAAGGATACAGTTATGAAGAAATAGGAAGGATCACGGATCTGAATGAGTCGCAGGTGAAGGTGTACCTTTTCCGTGCGCGGAAGACATTAAAAGAATATCTGGTTAGCGTTGAAAATATTATATAAGATGATCAACCTGGAGAATTATGAAGAGTATATGGTGATGCACGCCGATGGCGAGCTATCGCCGTCTGAGGAGCAGGAGCTGATGAATTTCCTGTATGAGCATCCGGAGTTGCAGAGCGAGCTTACCGCTTTCTCTATGACAAAGATGATACCGGACACGGACATCGTTTTTGAAAAGAAAGACGCCCTGATGCAGCCTGAAGAGGGAAAAAAAGTGATCACCTTCCCGGTGTGGAGGAAGTATGCCGTGGCAGCAGGTGTAGCAGCGATCTTCTTCGTTTCTTACTTGAAAATACACACCGGCTCAACTGAAGAAGTTACAACAGTTGCGGCTGTAACCAACCCACCCGCTGCCACAACACCCGCTAGCCCTGTGACCAACACAACCGTAAACCCAACACCGGAACAAAACGCAAACAATACCGATAACACAGTACCTGCAACTACCAACACCACAGAAACGCAGGCGCCACAGCAAAAGACAATGCTTGCTGCCAACACAACGAAACCTGACCGAGTGAAACATATTGACCAGGTGACGGGTGTGAAGAACATGACCCATGAAACCGCTGTTGCAGCAAACACAACTATAGCAACAGAGCAGATAAACCCTGTAGTACCTGCAGAAATGATAGCCTGGAAAAATCAGGAAAATATTTCTGAAGTTTTTGTAACAAATGTGCCGCCTGCTTCGATATATATGCATGAAGGGGATGAGAGAGGCACTAACTCGATAATAGACAAACTGCCGATCGATGAACTGAAAAAGAAAGGCATGGAAAACGTTGCATCCGCAGTGGCCACCGGTTACAACAAAGTACATGCACTTCGCGAGGAGATCTCCGGATCCGCTATCTCCTTAAAAATTGAAAAAAGAAAACTGGTAATATCATTCTAAAAAAACTAAAAATCTAAAACACTCAATTTTATGAAACGCATAATAATTGCAGCCGCTACCCTTACCGCTACCCTTTTTACCAACACACTATTCGCACAAGACAGCACCGACAGCACTGCTAAGAAGAAGAAAACAATGTCGCTGTCCATATCAAACAAGGGCATCTCTTTTGACGAAACAAGTGACACAGCAAAGTCTAAAAAGCCTGTGAAAACCGACAAAGAAAAAGTTGGGAGGCCACATCTGACATTCGCTATGTTCGACCTTGGCTTCAACATGCTGAACGATGCCACCAACTATAGCAACCCTACCCTGGCAACCTACCTGAACGTGCCTGCAGCAGACCGCAACGCCAACCTGTTCGATCTGAAAAACGGCAAGTCAATGAACGTGAATATCTATCCGCTGATGGTGAAACTGCCTATAGTGAAAACAAAGAACCAGAGGCTATATCTTGCTACCGGTCTTGGTTTCCAGGTATATAACTTCAGGTTTGATAAAGATATCAGCTACACAAAAAATCCGGCAGGTGTCATCATGGATACCATCAGCTTCAAGAAGAACAAACTGGCAGTGAACTACCTGACAGTGCCACTGATGATGACCGCGAAAACAAGGTTGCACAAAGACACATGGCTGGTATATGGCGCAGGCGTGCAGGCAGGCTACCGTGTTTCTTCATGGAACAAACAAGTATCTGACGAGCGTGGCAAGATCAAAACGCACGGCAACTTCGATCTGCAGGACTTCAACACCTGCGTAACTGCTGAGTTCGGTATAGAAGGTGTACTGAGGTTCTACGGCAGCTACCAGCTGGGATCTATGTACCAGAACGGAATCGACCAGCGCCCCATTACGGTTGGTCTCAGGTTTGGTGGCATCTAATATCACGACAACTCTAATCAAGTCGAACGCACACGAAACCAAACGTGTACGTTCGTTCGTTTTAAGGCGGCAGCCACAATAATGCTTACGAAGTTTTGTTTATACATAAAAACATCCTATCTTTCATAAGCTTTAGTTCTTATTCATTGTGCCGCCACGGCGGCAGGGGTTTTAAAATCGTTGTATCATGACATACGTACGTCCCAAATTCCGCCATCCGGCATTACCCAAGAACGATCTTGGATATACAATGGCCTACTACGAAGGAGCACTCTCCACCCTGTGTGCAGGTTGTGGTCATGACTCCATCAGCGCGGCTATTGTGCAGTCGGCATACGAGATGAATATTGAACCGCACAAACTGGCCAAGCTATCGGGCATTGGCTGTTCGTCCAAAACACCCACTTACTTTCTCAGCAATTCGCATGGTTTCAATTCGGTGCATGGTCGCATGCCGTCTGTAGCCACAGGTGCCAACCTTGCCAACAGGGACCTTATCTACTTTGGTGTTTCGGGCGACGGAGATACGGCATCAATAGGCATGGGGCAGTTTGTACATGTCATTCGCCGCAACCTGAATATGGTGTACATAGTGATGAACAACGGTTGCTATGGCCTGACCAAGGGCCAGGACAGTGCCACGGCAGACAGGGGGTCGAAGAACAAGTCGGGACATGTGAACCTGTTTGACAACATAGACCTAGCGAGCCTTGCCATAGAACTGGGTGCTTCGTTCGTAGCACAAAGCTTCTCGGGCGACAAGGCCCAGCTGGTGCCGCTGATAAAGGCCGCCATGAAACATCCCGGCTTCGCCTTTATCAATGTCATATCGCCCTGTGTCACGTTCAACAACAATGTTGGATCTACGAAGTCATACGATTATGTGCGCCAACACGTGGAGGCCACCGGCACCATTGACTTTGTACCGGCTGCCGACGAGATACATGCCGACTATTCCGCCGGCACTACCGAGACAGTTGCCCTGCACGACGGATCGCTGCTGCAGCTGCACAAACTGGCGCAGGACTGGGACCCTAAGGACAGACTAAGTGCCATGAATGCGATAAAGAAAGCGGCGGCCGAGCATGAGATCCTCACCGGCCTGCTGTTTATAGACCCCGACACAAAAGACCTCCATTCCATCATTAACACCACCACTACCCCACTCAACACACTTACCGAAAAGGAACTATGCCCCGGAAACGGTGCACTGGATGCTGTGAATGCGGGATTGAGGTAAAAGTCCGGTTACTTTCCGGGGGATGCGTCTTTGCTGTTTGGGAAGGCATAGTATTCTAGTGTATATGGCAGACCTTCCTGACCTGAGGAGCCTACTGTATCCTTCTCGCGCAACAGGCTCACCAAAATCTGAGTGTGGTAATCAATGCCTGCTATTGAAAGTAATGCCGCTCCTTTGTCATCAACCGGAACCTCCTTGCCGCCGTAGCCTACGAGAACAGGGACCAATCCCGCAGGAGTGTTTTCCTTTTGACGGATGTACATTTTAGAGGCAAGTACCGCTTTTATCGGCGTTGTTCCAAAAGCCCTGGCAGCAGCATACAGGAGTGTTCCATTCTTTATTAACTGAATAGAGAACGCATTTCGCCATTCAGCATCGCGGGAGAAAAAGATGGTTACAGGATCGCCCGTTGTTAACGGAAGTGACATGCTATCGGGCAATATGTATACGAATGAAGTGACGACATCCGAAGAGTCCTTGACCAATACCTTGCCGGGTAGCACCTCTGCTACGGTGCCATTCAACTTAACGTTTCCCGACACGACCTTGCCATTTCTTAGGAACATGAAGCTACAGGAGGATGACTGAACAATGGACCCATCGTCAGCGGGATTCAAAGCGGGACCCGGATATTCGCGCACGGCAAACTCGGTTTTGGGTGGCGGCAATTGGTCGAGTCCCTGAAAAGCATTTTTATGGGCTTGGCTACCGCAACCAGAAAGGGCGATACCTGCAATCAACGACAGTAAAAAGTAATTCAGACGCATAACAGAGAACAGTTGTTTCGGGTGATCAATTACGACGCCAGAAGGTATCGATGGTGAAGTCATATTTCAGAGTAGCCCAGTCGGGGAAATCGCGAAGAATGCGGTTTTGGGTCTCCAGGTCAATGTTTGCCTGAATACACCTTCCATCAGCGCGTCCATCGCGGTTCCAGTCTATGGCCCGGCGGTCACATATTCCGTCCGGCTCGTCGAGGCAGGTTTCGTCCAAAACCCGTCTCATGCCCTGAGAGTAATCGAATATCCTGCTTTCGGTAGCCGGATCGCAGTCTGTGTCCACCCCCTCGTTATTGTACCGGTAGCTCATTATGGAATTGTAGTTGGGCTTGAACATCAAACCATCATTACCGCCATGGTACCAGCCCAGAGTATGCCCGAGTTCGTGGAGAAAAACATGAGTTTGTTCGAATGCGATCTCAACCCTGGTTGGAGTAACCGTGCCGATTGTAACAATAAAATCGTTAGCCGGACTCCCCTCCGCTTCACCAGACACACTCCCATTGGCGTTGTCTACCCCAAAAATGCAATAACGGTATATGCGACGACGGGAAGAGTCGAAATTGGCTCTCTTGAGCGCGATAAAATCACCACAAGTGCGAACTCTCGGCATGTCAAACGGATAACACGCCATTGCGCGTAACAGCAATCCGTAGTGATATGGAATAATTGATCCTCCACCTCCACCTGCGCCACGTTGGCCTCTGTCGATATGCAGGTTTATACCGTTTGAGCCATCTGAGTTAAGGACGGGTGCATTTGCGAACAGCCGTTCCGAGTATCCCCATACCTCCGGCTGGGGGTCGCGGCCGGGCATCCAATCTACCTCAACGAAAATATCTTTTCGAAGCGGATCGGCACCTAATGCCGGCAGGTTCACGTCAACGGTACCATCGCCGTCAGCATCGTATCCATTCGTCTCCCACGCATCTGCAAGACCGTCACCATCACTATCCAACTCCTTCATGTTTCTTGCAACTTTAAACGAATCTGAATTCCACGACATCTCGCCATCCAGATTGCGGACCCTGATACGGTGTAACATCGAGCCGGCGCGCACATTCGTTATGGGACATAACAAGGTTCCATAATGAAATATGGGGTAGCCAAGTGTTACAGGTTGCGCTGCCTGCATATTGCCTTCGTTGGATAGAGCGCGCCAGAGGTACCCCTGATGCAAAACACCATCAATTTCAACCTGCGCACCGGCGTCAACGTTGGCGCAGTGAACAAGCAAATAAAACGAAGCCATGCCCTGCCGGTTTATGGTGAAGTTGCGCACGGTAATGTCGTCTATGCGGGCCGGTGGTCTGATGTGTCCTGTAGTGACAGTGAAGGTGACGGGATCGGATAGCCGCTCCAGCCCCTGTATACGGATCTGGTGTGGCCCGGCAGTCTCGTTTAACGGAACTGTGAAAAACGAAGCGGTGAGAAATCCACCGGGGATACCTCGCTCGGTACTTGTGCCTGCGTCCCATTTTATCAAACCACCCAGCAGATCGACCCCGGTGACATGAACAAGCGTTCCCGGCGGACCGGACAAAGGATAAATTGATGTGATGCGTGGGCGACACGACTGAAGCAGAAACAGAGATATTACAAGAAACGTGAGCGCCGCTCGGAGGATCGCTTTGCCAGAGTTCATGAGAAGGAATTGAACCATGAAAATACAATTCCCCGATAAAGTTGCAAACCTCAAAAAAAGAAGGGAAGTGAATTACCCACTTCCCTGCTCTGCAATAATGAAAATAGCTGTCAATTATCCCTTTACCGGAAGACCGTACATTTCTGCTTTTACGGCCTTAACCCTGTCGTTGGTAACGTATTCGTCGAAGGTCATTTCGCGATCGATGAGTCCGCTCGGTGTCAGTTCCAGAACGCGATCGGCAACTGTATTGGCCAACTCGTGGTCGCGTGTGGTGAACAGGATGGTACCTTTAAAGTCCTTCATACCATTGTTCAGGGCGGTGATACTTTCGAGGTCAAGGTGGTTGGTAGGCTCGTCCATCATCAACACATTGCCTTTCAGCATCATCATGCGGCTGAGCATACAACGCATTTTTTCCCCTCCGCTCAGTACACTGCTTTTCTTCAGTGTCTCTTCGCCGCTGAACAACATGCGACCAAGGAAACCACGGATGAACGTCTCGTCTTTCTCTTCTGAATACTGACGCAACCAATCAACCAGGTTGTCGTCGTTGTCTTTGAAGTACTTGGTGTTGTCGCCCGGCAGGTAGGTTGTTGTTACGGTCACCCCCCACTTGAACATGCCGTCAAACTCTTTGTCTTCACCTGCAAGTATCTCATAAAAAGCCTTGGTTGCCAATGAGTTACTTGACAGTACCGCAACTTTTTGTCCACGCTTCAGATCGAAACTGATGTTCTTGAAAAGTACTTCGCCGGAAAGAGTCTTGCCGAGGTTCTTCACCTCCAGTATCTGATCGCCGGCCTCGCGTACCTGATTGTTGAACAGGATAGCAGGGTACTTGCGATTGGATGGGCGCATCTCGTCGAGCTTGATCTTGTCGAGTGCTTTCTTACGACTGGTAGCCTGTTTAGATTTAGACGCGTTCGCCGAGAATCGCGCAATGAACTCCTTCAGTTCGGCGATCTTATCTTCGGCTTTCTTGTTCTGGTCGCTGCGCTGTTTCAACAGGAGCTGGCTTGACTCGTACCAGAAGGTATAGTTACCGGTGAAGATGTTGATCTTGCCAAAGTCGATATCGGCAACGTGCGTACACACCGTATCGAGGAAGTGACGGTCGTGCGATACAACCAAAACTATCTTGTCGTAACCCGCCAGGAAGTCTTCGAGCCAGTTGATGGTCTCGAGGTCAAGGTCGTTGGTAGGTTCATCCAACAAGAGTATATCGGGATGCCCGAACAATGCCTGCGCCAGGAGCACACGCACCTTCTGATTACCATCCAGTTCTTTTACCAACTTGTAGTGAAATTCTTCTTTGATACCGAGGTTGCTGAGCAATGTTGCCGCGTCGCTCTCGGCGTTCCAGCCGTCCATTTCGGCAAACTGCCCTTCCAGTTCACCGGCCTTGATACCGTCTTCTTCACTGAAATCTTCCTTGGCATAAATAGCGTCTTTTGCCTTCATCACCTCGTAAAGAACACTATTGCCACGGATAACCGTCTCGAGCACCGGAACCTCGTCAAACTCGTAGTGGTTCTGCTTCAGCACACTCATACGCATGCCTTTGCTGATATCCACACGGCCGGTGGTAGGATCAATCTCCCCAGAGATGATCTTCAGGAATGTGGACTTACCGGCACCATTGGCACCGATGACACCATAACAGTTGCCCTCAGTGAATTTGATATTCACGTCTTCGAACAACACGCGCTTGCCGTAGCGCAACGATAAATTACTTACTGAAATCATAAAATATGGTACTTGTGGATGCGTCTGAGCAAGTTAAATGCAGCCCGGCGGCATCCGTCCCCTGTTTGGGGCTGCAAAGGTAAGCAATTTGAAGCATAGGCATGGCGGTAATTAGGAATTGGTGTGGGGGGATCGGGACCGATCACATTACAACGACCATAAATACACCATTCATCAATTTAATCCGACCGACACCCGGTGTCGTATGGGGGACCCGGCACGACCCAAACCGCCCATATTTTGTATGTTTGGGAATATGCAACGCAATTTCAAGAACTGGAAAACGATAGTGGGCGGCATATTTACCTACGGATTCCTGAAAGAATCATCGGACTTATGGCAACAGTTTCATGAAGTGAACGGACTGATCATATTTTGCCTTGTACTTGGCATAGCTTCACTGGGACTTATGATCAGCGGCCTGAGATCTCCAATTAAATAGTGACGGTGCTACTCGTGCATCAACAGCACCATATTGAATTCGGCATTATTGAAAGTCTGAAAACGTGTATTGTACCACAATACAGTCGTAGTGTTTCCAGACACAGTATAACATTTCAACGGGGTACCACCAATCGTATCTCTCTTCAGAAACTGAATGCTGCTGAGCGTGATTGCAAAATACCCGGTATCGATAGCTGTCCATGTTTCGAGTGAGGTTGCTGATGGCTTAAAGATGATCTCGGGGCGCACAGAAGTGTCGCCGAAATTGAGGTTCTTCTTGTTTAGCCCCATCAGATCGGCCTCGGTGACCTTGTGACCAACGGGCCAGCTATACACCAATCCCAGCACCGGGTATGTGGATGAAGGCACAAACGACTCTGAATTGGATGGAAAGTAGGCGCCCACCTCATTGGTGCCTATGGACATATATTTGTATTCAGTAGCTTTTAACTGATAACCATTCCCATCGAGCAGAAAATTGAATTTATACGGACTATTTGATTTGACAGTAACAGTCTCGGGCTTTCGGCACGATGAAACAGTAACAAAAATCAACGAAGCCAGGATAAGCAGTTGTTTCATACAATAGATTGTGAGACAAAGATATGGGTTGTGCAGATTGCCGGACACGCGCTCTCAAATACCACCCTCTCAAATAGTGAGGTATTGAGATGAATGAGACACATGATCGGTTTCTTTCACTAACTTTAGGAACGTATGAAATATATCTTACCGGCAATCGTGGCTATTCTGATGGCCTTTCAGTGCGAAGCGCAACTACAATTGCACCCGCCGGGGGAAGATACGATGAGCAACAGGGAAGTGGCGAAGTGGTATGCAGACAAGTACAAGAGCATTCTCTCCCTGACGAATACTCAGGAAAAACAAGTTATGCAGGCGATTCTGAATTACCGCAACAGCAGAGATTCCATGAAGTCCGTACACGGATTCACCACTGAACAAAGGTTTGCCAACTTCCAGAAACTAGACGACCGTTTGAAAGAGATAATGACCGACGTTCAATATGCCGACTACCTGATGACAGCGTATTTCATAGAATTGCGACCGATGAGGAAAGATTCAGTCAGATGGAAATAATCCACGTTCGCCATTAATTTTTAATTAACCCAATCTTTCAGCGTTTTTGACCGTCTTACATAGAAAGGATACTATGAAACGCCTGATATTGATGCTCCTCGTGGTTTACGGCAATCAAGTAAATGCCGCTCTGACAAATACCCGTTATGATTTGGCACCACTCGAAATCAGCATGACTCCGTTATCGGTTCCGGAACCCAATCCCGCACCAACACAGGAAATAAAAATCGTACAGATGCCATCTACCCTCGCCACCATGCCATATACAGACCTGTGCAATGTGATCAACACAATGGTTCCGGGTGTGTATCAAAACCAGTTGGGTGCCAGGCTCAACTTCCGTGGAGGCCGCTCCGGCGAAGTGCTTTATGTTATAGACGGCATGCAGATACAGGACCGGTAAACGGAATACCATCCAACCCGGCCGGAAGCAGCGAAAGACTGGCATTATTTTTGTTATGTTTCAACCAATCATTATACCCACAAAATAACTTTATGAAAAAGACACCTTACCTTCTGAGGCTTGCGATATGCCTATGCATGCTTGCCGTATCATCATCTGTTTCCTTTGCTTCGCACATTGTGGGGAGCGACCTCACCTACTCCTGGGTTTCGGGAAATACCTACACCGTGAGATTGACACTATATGCCGATTGCGGCCCGGCCAGTGCGGCAGCCTATGCAGGTCTTCCTACGGCAGTGCCCCAAATATGCGTTTACGACGATACTACCCTGGTCACCACCTTCAACCTGAGCATCACAGGGCCTTCGGCGGGAATTGAGGTAACACCTACCCTATGTCCGGGCGTTTTGTCGCAATGCGATTCGGTCGGTTCCACAATGCCCGGAATTACATTATTCGAATATACCGGCACATATACCCTTCCATCCGCATCGGCCAACTGGGAATTCAGGTATGTTGGTAATTTGGGGAGCAGTGGCGCTGCAGGTAGGGCCGGCGCCATTACAAATTTGATAACTGCCGGCTCGTCAACGATGGCCTTGAGTGCTAAACTGAATAATTCATCCGGTCATAACACGAGCCCGGTACTGAATGTTATCCCCCTGCCTTACTATGCAATAAACATGTTTCACAACTACAACCCGGTGGCCATAGATGCCGAGGGAGATAGTCTGGTGTATTCGCTAATTGATGTCACGGGTGGATCAGGCAGTGCCGCATGCACATATGCTGCACCACCTACCTATGGGGGAGGTTTGTCGGGCTCCGCCCCACTACTTACTGCTCCGGGCACTTTTTCATTCAACACATTCTCAGGACAGCTTTCTTTCTACCCCAATGTGTTGCAACGCGCTGCTGCTTTGTACAACATAAAAGAATACCGCGGAGGAACGCTCATAGGCTCACTGCAACGTGAACTGACCATCCTTATTAACGCAACCACTAATCACTTGCCAGGCGGCAATTTCACTTCGGTATCAGGCTGTACCCTGGTGGACACCACCACTATCCTTGTATGCGACACAACCGGCAGTTTTTCAGCCACAATACCTGCTTTTGATGCGGATGCAGCAGACAGCATCACCCTTGTGCCATTCGGCGTGCCGGCCGGGGCAACCCTGAGCATTACCGGAAACGGCACTCCAAGCCCGGTGAGCACTTTTTCGTGGAACGGCACTACTGCGCCTCATGGTCTGCACACGTTTTTTATTAAGTACTTTGACAACGCCTGCCCTATGAATGGGTATCAGACAATCGCATATAAAGTTCAGGTGACAGATTGTTCCTATGTGCCTACCAATACCAAGGGCATGGCAAACAGTAAGGCAGAGGGTGTATTCCCTAATCCTGCCTCGGATGCACTAACGATAGCGCATGGCGACTTCAATAGTGCATGCACTATTACTCTGTACGATGCAGTAGGACGTGCGGTAAAAACCACCGAATCGATACCCGGAACCACCCAAACAATATTAAACACTTCTGATCTCCCGAACGGACTGTACACGGTAAGGCTGATAAACGAGTCGGGAACAAGAAATATTACCGTTTCCGTGCAGCATTGATCATAAAAACGCCTTTTCGAAAGCACCTTGTTAACCCCAACAAGGTGCTTTTTTGTTTTTGTACGAATATAAATATCTATAACAAATATTGAAAATCAACTTTTTTCGATAAACAAAATAAAATATACAGTACTATGTGTTACAAAGTACCGTATTGTACATACTTTTGTGTGGTAAATAGTTCCTGTTATGGAAAACAAGATGAATATAGAAAACACACAAAGCCAGATGCGCCGTGGAATACTGGAGTTCTGCATACTATCGGTGATAAGGCGCGGCGAGGCGTACCCCAGCGATATTGTTGAAGAAATGAAGGAGTCGAAACTGCAGGTACTTGAAGGAACATTATACCCGCTACTTACCAGGCTAAAGAATGCGGGCATGCTCACCTACCGCTGGGTAGAAAGCAACTCGGGACCACCACGTAAGTACTTTTCGCTGACAGACCAGGGCGAAACATTCTACAAACAACTGGAAGGCACCTGGAACGAACTGGCCAACGCCGTGAACAAACTAAAGAACAAAGAAGAATCGCTGAAACCGGTAACAGAAGAAACAGCGGCACCAATGCAAGACCCGAACACGGAAACTGAAGAACAACCGCAGTAATAAAGAAACTCTGACACACACCGCACAAAACAACAATATGGAAAAGGTAATCAACATCAATTTTCAGGGGCGCGTCATTCCGATAGAAGAAACGGCCTACAACCACCTGAAACAATATACCGACAGTCTGCGCCGCCACTTTGCCGGTGAAGAAAGCGGAGAAGAGATCATCAACGACATAGAGAACCGAATAGCCGAACTGCTGACTGCAAGACTGAAGCAGGGGGCTGCCTGCATCAATAGCGCCGACATGAATGCGGTAATTGACAACATAGGCAGGATAGAAGACCTGATGGCTGCTGACGGCGAAGAAACCACAACAGAGCAAGACCACAGTAAACAAAACAGAACAGAAAACCAGCCCCCACGAGCTGAGCAGACACGTCTGTTCAGGAATGCCGATGACAAGATCATAGCAGGCGTATGCAGTGGCATTGCGGCCCGCCTGAATATGGACCCGGTGATCGTGCGTATCCTGTTCGTGTTCCTGTTTGGTGCGCTGTTCTGGATCTACATATTGCTGTGGCTGATAGTGCCAATGCAGAGTATAGAGACCAACACTACCCATAGGCTGTACCGAAACCCTGACGACAAGGTGATAGCAGGTGTGTGTGGTGGCATGGCGGTCTACTTCAAACTGGACAGCTGGAAAGTGCGTGCGATATTCCTTCTGCCACTCATCATCAGCGTGTTCTTTAAAAGTATGAGCATCTTCACATGGCATGTAGGATTGGCACCGGGTATTTTCCTCGGCTCCTTTGGCAGCACACTGTTTCTACTCTATGTAATACTGTGGATAACTCTACCCTATGCCACATCAGGCACAGAGAAAATGGAATTGCGGGGCGAAAAGATAGACATCAACTCTATTAAAGCCGCTACTCAGGCACGCACCACAGCTGCAGCCAAAGCCACAAACAGTTTCGGCAGCAGCATAGGCCGCCTCATTGCAATCCTCGTAAAATCGTTTCTACTGCTGGTCGCCGGGTCCATAGCTCTGGGCCTTTTCGCAGGCCTTATAGGTCTTATTGTTGCTGGCACCGCGATCAGTCCTTATGCCGCCTTTTTCCTCAGCGACACTCAGGAGTATTCATTAGTGTGGTTGGGCATAGGTCTTACAATGGGCATGCCGCTGCTCGCAATGGCTGTATGGCTTATCCGCAGAATGACAGGAGCACGCTCGCACAGGCACTACCTTGCCTATGTGTTCTCAGCTCTATGGATAGTAGGCATCATCATTGTAGCTACAACCGGCAGCAAAATAGCGGCCAACTTCAGCAACACCGGCACTATTGAAGAAGAACTGCAAATAGCCCAACCGAGTACCGGCAGACTGTTTGTCAAAGTAGACGATGCCCTGCTGCCTACAAGAAGCATGAAGTACAATAGGTGGTTCAACGACATGAACGATGACAATAACGAGTTCAAACTGATGGACCGCAATACGCTGTGGCTTAATAATGTGAAGCTGAACATCGAACGAAGTGAAGACACGCTGTTCCATGTATATGAGACACGATCCAGCCGTGGCAGTTCATCTCGCGAGGCAAGCGTGAAGGCGAATAAAATATCTTTTGTAGTGACCCAGCTTGACAGTGTACTAACACTGCCGCGCGGGTTTGTTGTGAACAGCCGTGATAAATTCTGCAATCAACAGGTGCTGATAACTGTAGAAGTGCCGGTGGGCAAGACGCTTAAGGTGAGTGAAGACATTAACGAGTATAGTTGGTACACGATCAACGTAAATGGCAACGGTGTGTATAGGTCGCGTCACTGGTCGGACAATGACGACCTGGATTTTGATAACAACACTGAGTATATCATGACCACAACGGGTCTGAAAGATATTGCAGATACAGCATCAGAATAAAGACGATCATAGTAGTGTTGAATGGGCGCCAATGAGTACATTTAGGGTACTTTATGTCAGCACCGGAAAACGTCTATGATATCATTATATCGGGTGCAGGCCCGGCAGGCAGCACATGCGCCATCGGGCTACGCAACAGAGGGCTAAAAGTTGCATTGATCGACCGAGCTGTATTTCCAAGAGACAAAGTATGTGGCGATGCCATACCCGGTCGGGCTGTGAAGGTACTGCGACAACTGGGACCTGAATATGAAGCGTCCTTCAGGGAATATGCACCCAAGCTACTAACAAAGAGTACCCGGTTGTTTTACAATAAACGGGAGTTGGCGTTTGATTGGAAAGGAGAAGCGTACACCTGCGCGAGAATGGACTTTGACTATTTTCTATTTGAAAAAGCTGCTGCTACCGGCATAGATGTTTTCACCGGCGAGCAGGTGACGCAGGTGAGCAGACAGGATGATGTCTTCACTTTGAAGACGAAAACGGGCAAGATTCTCCGCTCTAAAATGCTGATAGGAGCAGACGGCGCTAATGGTGTAACTGCACGTCAATTGGCTGCGAGGGTAACGGACAAGACAAATCATGTAGGCTCGGTAAGAGCGTACTATAACAACGTAACCACACTGCGACCGGATACAACAGAAGTGTATTTCCTTAAAAACTTCCTGCCGAGTTATATGTGGGTGTTTCCGCTGCCAGGCAACAGGGCCAACGTCGGATTCGGGATGCTGACGGCAGAAATATCGCGTCGCAGGCTGGATCTTAAAAAGTTGTTCTACGAATTTATTGACCAGTCGCCCCAATTGAAGGCACGATTGAATGGCGCGGTGCAGGATGGTCCGTTGGAGGGGTTCGGTTTGCCCCTGGGAGGACGAAAAGTAACAATTTCAGGCGAGGGATTCATGTTAGTCGGTGATGCTGCATCCATCATAGACCCTATGTCGGGCGATGGTATCGGTAATGCCATGGTCAGTGGTCTGCTGGCGGCAACCCAGGCAATATCGTGCTTTGAGCGCTCCGATCTTTCGGCCGGTTTTATGCAAGGGTACGACAAGGCGCTGGACCAACGGCTTGGCAGCGAACTGCGCCTGCACCTTCGATCGAGAAAATTGCTGGCTGCATTTCCCGGCATGCTGGATGTGGTCTTTGCCGCGGGCAGCAATGCCACATTGCGACGGCTGATACAGAAAGCGCTGTGACGTTGAGGCAACCACCAATGTAAAACAAGGCCGTCAAGACGACAATTATGAACTATTTTTGCGGCAAATACACTTACGATGACGCTTGCCGCACAGGTAAAACACGCTGCTTTTGACGCACTGAAACATTTGTACCCCGATGCTCAGACGGACCTTTCTATGATTACTGTGAACCAGACAAAACCTGAGTTCACAGGGGATTATACAGTAGTTCTCTTCCCATTTGTGAAACTGCTGCGCATGAAACCCGACGAACTGGGAAACAAACTGGGCGAACACCTGCTGGCAACGTCAGGACTTTTCTCAGCCTATCAGATTGTGAGCGGATTCCTGAATCTTACTGTGAAAGATCAATACTGCACTTCCTACCTGCTGAATAATTTTTCGAAAACCGATTTCAGCAGGCAGCAAAAAAGCAGTAGCCGTGTGATGGTGGAGTACTCGTCGCCCAATACCAACAAGCCACTGCACTTCGGCCACATGCGCAACATCTTTTTGGGCGCGGCTGTGTCTGAGATACTCAAAGCAGACGGCAAGCAGGTTATCAAAGCTAATCTGATCAACGACAGGGGTATACACATCTGCAAGTCTATGATAGCATGGATGTGGTATGCCAACGGCGCCACACCGGCATCAGCAGGCATTAAAGGCGACCACCTTGTGGGCGACTACTATGTGAAGTTCAACGATGTTTACAAGCAGGAAATTGCCGGTCTGATAAAGGCCGGAATGGATGAGAAGCAGGCCGAAAAAGAGGCACCTATCATGAAAGCCGCGCAGGAATTGCTGCGCAAATGGGAGGCAGGTGATGCTGAAACCCGCGAGCTATGGAAAACCATGAACGGATGGGTGTACGAGGGCTTTGACGTTTCCTACAAGAAACTCGGCGTGTCTTTCGATAAGATGTATTATGAAAGTGACACCTACCTGTTTGGAAAGAAAATAGTAGAGGATGGCCTGAACAAGGGTGTACTTTTCAAAAAAGAAGATGGCTCGGTTTGGATAGACCTCAAGGAAGACGGACTGGATGAAAAACTGCTGCTGCGTGGCGACGGTACTTCTGTTTACATGACCCAGGACCTTGGTACGGCAAAACTGAAGTATGACGATTACAAGTTGGACCAATCGGTATATGTGATAGCTGACGAACAGAACTACCACATTCAGGTACTGAAACTGATACTGAAGAAAATAGGCGAACCATGCGCTGATGGCATCTATCACCTGTCGTATGGCATGGTGGAACTGCCTACTGGCAAGATGAAGAGTCGAGAAGGTACTGTAGTTGACGCCGATGACATGATGGACGAAATGGTGAATCTGTCGCGTGAACAAACAGAACAGTCGGGCAAAACAGAAGGATTTACGGCAGAGGAACTGGGTTGGCTATATGAGACTATTGGTATGGGTGCACTTAAGTTCTACCTCTTGCGAGTGGACCCAAAGAAGAAGATGATCTTTAACCCGAAAGAGTCGATAGACCTGCACGGGTTCACAGCTACCTTTATACAATATGCGCACGCACGGATCTGCTCCATCTTACGCAAGGAACACGTAGCACTACACCCGGACACCGGCAGGTTCCAGGCCTGGCATGCACAAACCGATCTGCTGAAATTGGAGAAAGAGATGATCCTGATGCAGGAACAGTATGGGGCCGTATTGGCTGATGCTGCGGCAGAGTTCAATCCGTCGGCACTGTGTAACTACTGCTTCCAGCTGGCGCAACTCTTCAATACTTTCTACGATGTACACAGTATATCTAAAGCGGAAAGTGACGAGAAAAAAGACCTTCGCCTTATGATGATTGTGCATACCGCAGCGATACTGCGCCATGGCATGGGTCTGCTGGGAATAAGGATGCCTGAGAAAATGTAGGCTATTATTGCTTATATAATGGGGTGCAGGAACAGAGCGAGCAGAGAAATAACTATGCCCAATATGAGCCCTGCAAAAGCGAAAATAACGGGAACTTTTTTTCTTACTGATGCCAGTTTGGGTCCCAGCATCTCTTCAATTGCCTCAGGAGGATAAGACGCTATCAAACCCGATATTTTGCCGGTAACTGAAGGATCAGTGGACAGTGAGGATGTATAGCGGGTGATGACCTCGGGCAGCAATATCTCTATTTCCTCCAGCATTCCTTCCTTGAGTTTCACTATGGTACTCTCGCCAATAAAAGTGGCAATGACCGGCAACTTCTCTTTGATCTTCACACGCAGAAACGTATCAAGATGTTGCTCTATTACTGGTCGCAGATTGTTTAGTGCTCGCTGATCAAGAACCTGGATCTTGCCCGAACCTAACTGTGAGGCAAACGCTCCCGCAATTGTTGTTGCTATTTCATCCTGATATGATATGAGAAATCCATGAACAGTGACTCCCAGCACACGACGCGGGCGCAAAGGATAGATGACCAGACCGATGAGCACCCATGCAGTAACCCAGGCGGTGAACGCGGTGAGGAACGGAATGAAGAAAAGAAGGAGTTTGAGCATATATATCTGCTAAAAAAGCCATCCGGTTCGGATGGCTTGCTTTTTAGTATATAGTACGTATATAAGTCCTAAGGGTTTTTGTGACTTAGGCTTAAGGGGCTTGGTTATTTAACGCTAGCGAGGAAATCCTTCACTTTGTCTTTGTGCACCATACCTTCTTTAAAAGTATATGCGCCAGATTTAGGGCTGCGTACAGCCTTGATCACTTTCGTGTAGTTTTTAGCTTCCGCTGCCAGTTTAGGGTCTTTTTTGATCGCGGTCTTAGCTGCTTTTGCCATTTCTTAAATATTTTAATGGATTATTTAATTTCTTTGTGAACAGTAACTTTCTTCAAAATCGGGTTGTATTTCTTCAACTCCATACGTGCTGGAGTATTCTTTCTGTTTTTCACGGTTATATAACGTGAAGTTCCCGGCATTCCGCTGTCTTTATGTTCAGTACATTCCAAAATAACCTGAACTCTTGCTTCTTTTGATTTCTTTGCCATTATAAAATTCCTCCTTAATTATGCGTATAAATACCCTTTTTCGGCAGCTTTTTTGAT
>JACSRV010000083.1 GCA_014879545.1 Chitinophagaceae bacterium
GTCAATGGTCGCCACCATGTCGGTGCCATAAAAACAAAGCCAGTTATAACTGAAGTCGCCGTAACCGGATGTGCCGTCCACCAGTGTTTTGGGGCCCTTGGCCGGATAGTCGGGTACATTAGGAAATTGAAGCTTCACAGTAGCACCCGTTGCAATGGTAGGTGTCACACCTGCCGCAAATATCGCGTCCCACTCTGCCTTGTAGGCATCAGGCGACGGTCCTCCCTCCGATAGCTCGGTCACACCCGCTTTCTTGCAGGTAGCCACAAACCGGTCCACCATTTGTTTGATCTGTGGTTTCGCTACCCAGCTACTACCCTTCTGCTCAAATATTCCGTACTTCTCAATTCCGAAGAAACGCGCCTGTTGCAGTACCACATAATCAAGCGACAAACGCACACGCGCCACGCGATCTTTGTATAGAGGCTTGGTCTCCACCGATCCTTCTGCCACATCCAATATCTTACTGTATGCATCCAGCTTCTCGGGCGACAACCAGCTATTCCAGTCATTCACCGGATTGCCGTATATATCCAACTTGGTCTTGGCATCTTCCTGGTTGCTGTGCAGCTGACCAATATATTGCAGCAGGAACTTAGCGGCAGGTCCATAAAAATCGGTAAGGAACTTCTCCGTCAGTTTCTTGACGTCCGTTTTTTCGTCATGCAACAGTTTCACCATAAGGTAGCTACGTAACTCGGCGAACTCACCATATGTGTCGCCACATCCTTGCGCAAAGATTCCCTTAATGCCATTGTCCTTGTAGTACTGCATATTGGGCTGCAATGTCAGCAGGTTGGGGAAGGGCGCAAGGTAGTTGGTGAACTGCGTGAGGTAATCCCATAAAAAAAGATTGCCCGTCAGCGCTCGCCACTCCTGCACATCTCTGCGGAATGGTGCCGCAGTAGGTTCTTTAGTGATCTCCTGTTGGCGGTACACATCTATATTGCTCAGAAAAACATAAACATTCTTTGCCGGCTTCACACCCTTGGGCGCAGTATGTGTATAGCCATATGCAAGCGTAGTGATCTGCTTATCGGGGAAAGCTGCAGCCACTTTATTCACAAAAGTTATGAGCGATGCTGCCGGAGAACCACCGGCATTGTCAACGGCCTTGCATCGGTCGCACTCACACCAGCCATTTTCGTCATTGGGCGCAACTGACCAGTACATAGCATCCGGATTAGCAGCCATGCGTTTCTTCAGTTCGTCTGTTACAATACCCTGTACTGCTTCGTTGGACAGGCACAACTGTGTTGGCTGACGAACGCCTTTCACTAATGCATAATACTCAGGATGGGTCTTGAACCAGGTCGCAGCAGGTACCAACTTATTGTAGCTGTGTCCCCACAATCCCCACAAGTCCTCAAAACGTTGCATTTTGTGCCACTCCAGATATTCCGCGTCTTTGAACGCGGGGTAATATGCCTCCCGGTATTGAAACAACGGGCGACCATCTTCATTCAGTGTTGCAGGCACATGCACGTCCTTGCTTTCCGGCAATAGGGCGGGCATTTCACCCAACTTCCTGCAACCAAAGTACTTTTCTATGAGCGTGTATACACCATAGATCAAGCCCTTGCCACTGCCGCCACATATCACCAGGTCTTTGCCCACCATCTTCAACCGGTAAGCTTCAGCCGGGAGTTTACCCGGCACCACAACACCTTCTTTGGCAGTGTGACCCAAGTAAATAGCATTGGTTGTGGCCAGTGCACCTTCCTTTACTATTGGCAGCTGACGTCCGGTAATGCGTTTGATGTAGTCCTGCAATACTTTGGCAGATCTCGACTCCAGGGGAGTCGACTCGGCAGGCACCACAATAGAATAGGCCGAACTGGCTGCGTCAGCAAGCACCACTTCCTGTGCACTGCCACTGCAGGCACTTACTCCCAGTAAAATGAAGAGTAATCGAATTAAAAGATTCATTAAGTATGTTCAGTTTTATCAGAAACGTCGCTGCAAAGAAACGTAAATGTCGTACTGATTCCTGAATATGGCCACATCAGACTTAATATTATACCAAGTAGCATTGATGCCGAACGTTGTAAGATAATATACCTGACGCCTGTAGCCCACCCCGCAGCTAACCGTTTTAAACGTAGCCAAGGTACTTAGAAAATAGTTAGTACTGAAATCGTCCGGCACCGTACCATAGCCTGCCATTGCAGAGAACCACTCACTCCTGTTTTCTTTCAGGTAATAACGGGCAGTGAAGATCCCGGAGTAGAACGTCCGCTTGATAGAGTCACTATACTTGAGATCCTGATAGTAGAACTTAAAGTTCAAAAAGAAATCTTTCACTTCTTTAGAGATACCCGCCATCGGCGATATCATATCGCCTCCATTGAGTTTCAGGTAACGCACACCCAATTCTCCCGAGTACCCTTTCTTAAATCCGCGGTTGATAGAATAACCGGCTTTTATCTCTGGGAAGATCAGAATATCAGGAGAATATGAGGCAATAGCATAAGAATACCATTTCTTGTTATGGTTGTAGTAAGTCTCTGCCTCTCCCTGGAAACCGGTGCCGGTGGTCCGGCCGGCATAGTTCACACGAAGGTTAAGTGTCCCCCTACGGTGGTATCGTGCATACTGAACCGTCGCGATGCTGTTGATCTTAGGCAGATTGGAAATATCCACAATACGCGAATGCAAATAGAAAAGACCTATTTCATTCTTCAATCGGTAAGCATACAATAAGGCGGTGTAGTCGAGGTACTTCGTCAACGGGTACATTTTAGAAAGTGTATCAGCCACTCTCCATGCCTGTTCATACTTACGTTGCTGCTGCAACACCTCAGCTTTGCGCATCAGAAAGAACGGATTGCCAGGATATAGCTTTCTGCCCCTGTCCAATATGGTAAGCGCTGTATCATATTGCTTAAGATCGTACAACAGGTTTATTGTGTAGTACATTGGTACAGTATCCTTAGGTGCCACCTCCAGTGCTCTGTAAAACTCCACCAATGCGCTATCGCGATTTCCGCTGGTCTCCAGTATCTGTCTGCCTGCCCCCAGATGCTGCTCCATGTTTGCATTTCTGTAGCGGGCATTGTAAGGAAAATCTTTCAACAGGTCGCCCGATATATCATATGCCGTCTTGTACTTCTGCGCATCAGCATATACAAGCGACTTCCTGAAAAGAAAATCTTTTGAATCAGGATAATAGCGCAAACCCTGATCAACATAGAAAAGCGCCGAATCATAATCCTTTATCGCACTCTCAATATTGATAACGTAATTCAACGCATCCACATTATCCGGCTGCTTGTCCAGCACTTCGCGCAATACCCTCAGCGTATTGTAATAGTCGTCATACTGCATAGACTGACGTCCTGCTGCCAACGACTGCTCAATGAGACTGGTAAGGTACTGCCTGTTCTCAGGATGCGCCTCCAACAATTGTTTTGATATCTGCGCGGCATCAGCATATCGTTGATATCCCTCCAACACTGCCGCCTTCTTGAATAAAAGGAACTCGTCATTCGGGTAGTAAGACAAGGCTTCGTCCAATGTGCGCAATGCGTCATCATACCGCTTTTGTGTAGAATAAACGTTTATCAGGTACCCTACTGCCGACATATTGGTGTGGTCATAAAACAATACCGACTTCAGCGCCACTATTGCACTGTCATACTCCATGTCATTCATAAACTGCTTGGCAGCCAGCGTACGCAACTCAAGGAAGTTAGCTTTATTGAAATCAGTCGGATTATCCTTGTACATCAACTCTGCAATACCCGATGCAGCTCCGTACCGCTTCATACTCTCAAGGATACCAAGTTTCTTCTTCAACAATTCATAGTCGTTAGGAGAACGTTTCAGCCCGTAGTTGATCCACTGCAACGCCTCGGGCAACATCCCCCTGCTGAAGGCAAGATTGATCGTGTAATACAATGCCTCTGTATTGCCAGGATCGCGCTCCAGCACCCCACTGAAAAGCAGGTATGGATCGGTATTCATATAGAAGCGACCGGCAGTCATCCTGATGTAGGAATTCAACTTCAACACCTCACTGTTCGTTGGGTACAACTTCATCAGCTTGTTACACACCTCTATCGCTTCTACATACCGCGACATCGCATCAAGTATGCTCACCTTCTTCATCAGAAACTCATACGAGTTCGGCGTAGACTGTAGCGCCCTGTTTGTGTATGCCAGAGAACTCTCGTAGTCACCCGAACGAATGTCAAGCGAATAGATGGCCGTCAGTGCTTCTTTATTCAACGGGTCCTGCTCCAGCACTGCCTCATAGGCCCGTTTCGATATCTCTATATACCCTCGATGCGAGTACTGTCTCGCCACAGCCAATTTATACTCCAGGTAAACACTTCGTATATAGGGGTCGGTCGAGAACCGGTCGAACAGATAGTCAGCAAGCTTGTTACTCTCTATCCAGTCACCCATCTTAATGTATATGTCCAGTTTCTTCAGCAACAGGTCCCTGTCATTGGGAAAATACTTCAGCCCCATATCAGCATACTCAAGCGCCTGCAGATAGTTACACGCCTGAGATTCCATGTTCACAAGGTATACATACGCATCCCTGTACCTCGGGTTCTTCTGCAATACATAATTCAGTTCCGTACGCGCACTATCCACCTTACCTGCCAGTGCAAACGCATGCCCCAACAACAGGTGAATATCCATGTTCTTCGGCGAAATATCTATCGCCTTATTGCACATATTGATGGCCTTCTGATAATGCTTCAATTCTATCTCACGCTTCGCCTCGTTATATAGGTTATCAGAAGACTCGATCATCTTCAGCCACTGCGCATCTGCATGCACAGCCACCAAAAGTGTCAGCGTCGTGATCAATATTCGTACAAAAGACCTCATTAGTTTCCCTTTTTTCAATTCAAACAAGTCACCCCTCAGGTAACCATTTAATACTAACTTGTTGCCGCTGCCGCCTTCTTTTTAGTTGGCTGCATACCAAATCCCTGGCGCTGCATATTACCCCACACGTGTTTCCTTCCTGTCACAAAGTTGAAATACCCCTTAATAGCAAAGAACATGATCAGCGGGTGATAGATAAACGGCTCCAGAAAAGCCATCAGACACAACCCTATCGTCTCGCCCCATGTTTTATAATACTTGAACGTGAGCTGATCCCACAACAACGCCAGCGTGGTGATCATCACCGAATAGGTGTACACAAACACAATAAGGATAATAGCGAATGGCCAGTTGATCTGTCCGGTCACTATCAGATAGATATAGAATAGCACCCCCGTAAACTCCACCACAGGCGCCAGCAACTCATACAAGAAGGCATACGGGAACACGATCAGGCCAAGCCTTCCATAACGTGGGTTCAAAATGATCTTTCGGTGGATGCTCATGATCTGAGCAAGCCCCCTGCCCCAGCGCGAACGCTGACGTCCGAACACCTTCAGCGTTGTTGGTCCTTCTGTCCAGCAAAGCGTAAGCGGGACATATTTCACCGCGTACTTCCTTTTATTGTCCTTCATGAATGCACACATACGTGTGATCATATCCATATCCTCACCAAAAGACTTCGAGTCATATCCACCCGCCTTTACAGCTATCTCTTTATCAAACATCCCCAGACCACCCGATACGTTAGGCACCGCGTTGATAAGGTCCCAACCCATCTTACCAAGCATATACGCACGGATGTATTCCATCTCCTGGAACCTTGGCAGCAAACGGCGTGGCGGACGAACACGAATCATCAATCCCTCATCCACGTCGCAAGAGTTCACCATGCGCAGCGTAGCCCCCGATGCGATCACCCTCCGATAGTCTTCTTCAATATGAACGTAGCCACACTCCTCACAAGGTTTACCCACCTCTTTCACCTTGGTGGTCTCCTCGTCCATGAATGGCTTGATCAGCCTGATGAGTGTATCCTTATCCAGGATACAATCCACGTCCGTACACAGGAAGTACTCGTAACTAGATATATTGATACCGGCATTAGACGCGTCTGCCTTACTCTTTCCGTTCACCTTATCCACCACCACCAACTTTTCATAAGCGCGGTTGGTCGACTTAAATATTCGTTTTATCGGTTCACAATTCAAACGCTCTCTGAACGCATATTCCACATGCACCAACTCAAATTCATCTATCAGCTTCTCAAGCGTATCATCAGTACTACCGTCGTTCACAATTATGACCTCAAACTTCGGATAGTTGAACGTTAGCAGCGATCGGACGTTCGATATGATCGTCACACCTTCATTGTAGGCAGGCGCCACCACGGAAATGCCCGGCGCCAACGGAGACTCAACAATGATATTGATATCGGTCGTTGAGTTCTTCTTCATATACCGCTGAATGGACGTCAGCGACATAATAGCCAGCAAGGCATACGCCATCAGCAGTGAAGTACCGTATATGAAGACTGTCGATTGGTAGAACCCACCAATCGTGTCCCAAAATGTACCTCCGGTAAAAAAATGATAGAGAACGCCCATATCCTTCTTTAGTCATTTGCAATCCGGTTCTAACCGGCTGCAGGTGTGACTTTTGGTTTATCTTCTTTTTTCTGAAATCCTTTACGTTGCATATTACCCCAGCTGTGCTTCCTGTTAGCCAAATGGAAGTAGTACCCCCTCAATGCGAAGACCACAATGAGCGGGTGATATATAAGCATCTCCACAAATGCCATCAAAGCGATCATTGCCACATCCTTCCAATTCCGGTAATACTGGAATGTGAGCTGATCCCACAAAACGGCAAGCGTCGAGATCATTACAGAATAGGTGTAAACGAATATCAAGAGGATGATCGCATATGGCCAGTTCACCAGTCCGAAGTAAATAAGCAGGATGTAGTAAATGATACCCAAAAATTCAATTACAGGTGCCAATAATTCAAAGAATACGTTATACGGCACCACTATCATGCCCACTCGCCCATAGGCCGGATTCAGGAACATAGCACGGTGTGTAAGCAACAGCTGAAGCAATCCCCTGCCCCAACGCGTGCGTTGCCTCATAAATACCTTCATCGACGACGGCCCCTCTGTCCAGCATAGTGTGGTAGGTATATACCGTACAGCCGCGTCTATTTTGTTGTCATACACATAACGCGACATGCGCAACCTCAACTCCATGTCCTCACCAAACGACACCGAATCATATCCACCGGCCTTTACTGCTATCTCTTTGTCAAACATTCCCAAACCACCGGACACGTTCGGAACGGCATTGATATAACTCCATCCCATCTTACCCAACACAAACGACCTTATGTACTCCAACTCCTGGAAACGGGCAAGTAACGGACGAGGTGCCCGTATCTTGATCAACACGCCCTCATCCACCTCACAAGAATTGGCCATGCGTAGTGTTGCGCCGGTGGCTATCACTCGTTTATGCTCCTCTTCCATCATCGGCCTGATGAGCATCTGCAAAGTCTGGTTATGTAATATGCAATCCACATCCGTGCATAGGAAGTAAGGATATGCTGCAATGTTGATACCCGCATTGGTGGCATCTGCTTTCGACTTACCGTTCTCCTTATCCACCACTACCAGCTTCGCATAGGCTTCGTCTGTCGATTTGTATACACCTCTCACGGGCTTAGACGAGATCTTTACGTCATACGCAAAATCCACCTTCACCATCGAGAATTCCGTCATCAGCTTTTCCAGCGTGTCATCCGTGCTACCATCATTGATAATGATCACTTCATAGTTCGGGTAATCGAAAGTGAGCAACGAGCGCACATTACTGATGATGGTAAGACCCTCGTTAAACGCCGGAGCTATCACCGAGATACCGGGCGCAAGGGGCGATGCAACGATAACCGAATAGTCGGTGTAGCTCTCCTTCCTGAGGAATAAACGGATATTGATGAAAGACAATATCGCAAGCATTGCATATAGCATAAGGAGACCGGAACCGTAAACAAATACAGTGGTCTCAAAAAAGGCCGATGCATACTCAACGAAATTCTCTCCCATTAGTACTTTATCAGTGGGTTTAAACAGTGCTTGATAATGAGCTGGTTTTCCTCGTAGGTCATCTCCATCAATTCTTCTACCAGCATTCTCGAGTTTTGTGTATTGTGTCGGATAATGGCACGTGCCGCATTCATCCTGATATCAAAGTTCGATGAATACAAAAACTCAGACTTCAAAAATTCAAGGTGACGACCCGACGCGATGCTTCCCATCGCTTTCAGTATCTCTATCTGACAGTTCAGCGGCTGGTGGTTATATATCTTCACCATCTTTTCCTCTGCAGCATCTGCCGAAAGCTTTCCGAGACACGCGATAGCATCTGCCCTGAAGTAGTGATCCTTGTTATTCAATAGCTCCATCACTGCAGGTATCGCGCTCTGCTGATCGTAGTGTGCTATCAGTTTCAGACAGAACGAAACAATACTCTTATTCGTCGAATAGCTTACCCAACGAGAGAAGTTCGGTATAGCGATATCCTTGGTAGTTGTAATGATCTTAAAAAGCTCCAGCTGATCCCACGGCAGCAATGGCTCGGTGGCAATATCGAAGAACTTGAACGGTTCATTCTTACTCAACTGTACGTATGCATTACGCGCTGCCGCACGCAAAGACGGATTTGTACTGTTGGTCAGCGGAAGGATAGTAACGTCCGATATAGTGATATCCATTTGCGTCAGCTCCACCACAGCCTTTATCTTCTTCTCCCACCTCAGTGACTTCAACTTGTTGAATGAATCTTTCTGAAGGTCCATATCGATGTAAAGCTTCCTCAAAAGATCGCCCACCTCACCCCTGAAATTTTTCCTGTATTGTACAAGGGTCTCTATCAATATCTGCCTTACAAATGGTTTCTTGTAAACTTTGTCATTAAGCGCTGCCTGATCAAATTCAATTTCCTCGGTCGGGATATCTCTTCCCAGATTCTCATTCAGCAGTACCTGCTCTGTGATCATTTCTTCTATGACCGGACCAATAAAAGCCACGCGCTTCTCATGTACATAACTTTTGTATCGTTTGTACATAATTGCGCCATATGCTATTATCGTTGCCAGAATGGCGATCACAATGAAAGCCAGGGCTATTTCAATAAATAGCGGTAGCAGACTAAACTGCTCATATGCCTGAAATAATAGGTCGACCAGGTCTCTCCACATAGTAATGTGTTGTTGGGGTGCTATTTTTTCTTGGTTACCAACTTGGCCCCGCTACTCCTGTTGGCCAGCAACTTGCGGATGCGGATCATCAATTCTCCGGCCATGATCGGCTTTTTCAAATAGTCATCTGCGCCCAAACGAAATGCCTCGGTTATCGTCTCTTCATTTCCTACTGATGAACAAACAATCACTCCTACATGTCGTTTCGTAGGGTTCGACCTCAGCCGGCTCACTACTTCCAGTCCGTTCGCATACGGCATCATCAGGTCGGTAATTACCACATCATACTCGTCATTGTCCAATCTCTCAAACGCCTCTTTCCCATCTTTTGCAGTCAAAACCTCATGCCCGTCCTTTCTCAGGATGTTCCTGATTGCCTTTAGCATGATGTCATCATCTTCAATTACTAAAATATTCGACATAAACTTTATATCTTTTGAAATCCCCGAACCCGGGAATCATCAATTTATTTTTCAGTGCAAATATCCGCCATATTATTGTATTTCTTGACGCATTTACATGATGTTAACTTGCCGATACCATACTCGTTAACATCTTAAAAGCGTGTACTAACACGCCTTTCACTTCATTTGCCTGTCTGAAAAAAGAGGGGAATACGTTCGACAAGGCACGCTGCTTTACCAGCGATCTTGGAACAAATATAGCAACTACTTCGTTACTATCAAAAAAGTTGGGCCTGAGTGAATTTGCCCGAAAACCGGCGCTCCAGGTCCAATAGTTGTTGTTTGCGCTGCAAACCACCACTATATCCGGTCAGGCTGCCATCCTCGCCTATTATCCTGTGGCAGGGAATGATTATCGCAATCGGGTTATCCCCATTAGCGCTGGCAATGGCCCTAATGGCCTTCTCTTGCCCCATCGCAACTGATTGTTGCTTGTAAGATCGCGTTTCCCCATAGGGAATGTCCTTCAGGGCCTCCCACACACTTTTCTGAAATGGGGTACCCGTCAGGTGCAAAGGCACGTCAAATTCCTTCCTCGTTCCGTTGAAATACTCGGCTATCTGCGTCTCAAGAATCGAAAAATACGGACTGTCTGTTTCAGCAAATTTGTCGTCCAGAAGACGTTCCACCCGCTCCATGATCCCTTCTACCGCTCGCCTGAACTGGAAATCGAAAAGGCATATACCCTTTTCGGTAGCACCTACACGCATACGACCCAAAGGGGTGTCAATTCGTTTTAATGCGATCATCGGAAACGGAAATATGAATTATTGCGCCGCAAGATAGTATAGCAGGGCATGCGAAACAAAACAGCGATCAGAAAGATCAGGCAACAGGCTTAAAGCTGTTCTTGATGGTACCCGTCATATCGGTACTCACAAACTTCGCAGCTACATCAATGATGTTGCAGAATGCAAGAGCGTGAGAGATACCATGACCTATCATCACAGGGCTGTTGATACCCAAAATAGGGGTACCGCCATACAACTCAAAGTTGAAAGTATCCAACAGTGGGTCGCTGATCTTCTTTTCAGTCTTAAAGATATCGTAGAAAGATTCGGCCACTTTGATCACTACGTTTCCTACAAATCCTTCGCACACTATCACGTCTGCCTTGTCGTAGAATACATCCCTGCCTTCCACATTACCAACAAAGTTGATAGCAGGGTTTTCCTTCAGCAGCGGATAGGTAGCTTGTGCCAGGATATTCCCCTTGCCCTCTTCCTCTCCAACGTTCAGCAGACCAACGCGTGGGTTGTCCACCCCGAGGATGTATTTTGAGTACAAAGATCCCAACTGAGCAAACTGCACCAGATGCTCCGGCTTGCAATCAGCATTGATACCGGCATCAAGTATGCAGTTGAAACCGCCTGTGATCCGTGGAATGGGTGTTGCGATAGTGGGACGCAAAACCCCTTCTATCGCCTTCACAGAATACATAGCCCCTACCAGCATGGCACCGGTGTTACCGGCACTTATAAATGCGTCCAGCATGCCCTTTTGGAGCATGCCGAAACCCATCGAAATACTGGAACCCGGTTTTTCCTTCAATGCCCGTGTAGGGTGCTCATGCATACCAATTACGTCGGCTGCAGGAACAAAGGTGTACCTGTGTTGATACTTCTCTATCAGAGGAAGATATGGCGCGGCAGCATCGGCATTGCCAATGAGCATAAGATGCACCGGGGAATCAGGCCTCAGCTCAAAATATTGCTGAACGCCTTTGACAGCCTCGGCGGGAGCATAATCTCCCCCCATGATGTCGAGCCCTATCTTCATCTTCAGAAAGAATGGTTATTGATTTGGTTCACTCTCAACTTCCGGTGTTGCAGGTGTCTTGTCTATCACCACATTACCGCGGTAGTAGAGTTTACCTTCAACCCAATGCGCACGATGACGCAGGTGACTTTCACCTGTAGTCTTATCTATGCTCCAGGTTTCTGCAGTCGCCTTGTAGTGAGTCCTGCGTTTTGCGCCTCGCTGCTGGGAGTGTCGTCTTTTAGGATTAGGCATTTTACTTTATTTATAATTGTTAAATATACTACTTCTTTCCTTTCTTGTTCGCTTTTGGCGTCTCAATATTCTTGAACGCTTCAAGGCCTTTCCACAATGGGTTTGCCGGCTCTTCCTCATGATCTCCGAGGCTGCTCAGCAACTTCAGTGCTTCTTCGTTGCACCCCGCACTGCCATCAGCTTTGTCGGGATGTATGTGCTGTAAAGGCACGCTCAACATCAGAAACTCATACAACCAGTTGCTCATGTCTATCACCGTTTCGCTTCTCGGAATGAAAACTACGTCATCTTCATCCTCAGGCATCTCGGCATCATCAACACTCAGCAACTTGATCACCAGATCGAATTCATCCCACAACCGAAGATCAAAGTTATCTCCGCAACGGTCGCAGGGAACCGAAACTGTCCCATCTATGTCAAAGTGCAGCATGAAAAAATTCTCATGCTTGTCAAATTTTAGAGTGATGCGTGCATTCCAGTTACTGAATTCGCTATCTGCCTCCCGCTCCTGCATGAAACGATCATCGATATCGTATACAAACGTTTGCGGTCCGGGTTTTAACCCCATCCAGGCTATCTCAAATTCCCGGTTATGCTTCATACCCTATCCGTCTTACAACAACCCTTTCAGATCATCATTTTTAATGCACCGATCGGTACACAGGTAAAACGGGCTGCAAATGTAGAAAAAAAATACGGATTTACATCAATTTATTTCGCTTTATCAAAAAAGCGTGCAACACTTCATCAACAGGCCGTGCAAGATCGACAGCTACTCTATCTATATGGTATTGATGACAACGCCGCTCAACCTCAAGCCTGAATTCATTCATTTTTTCTATATACTGTTCCCTTATCTGATGCGGCTGCAGTTTCACCCGCTCGCCGCTTTCCATGTCCACAAACTCATATGGCCTGTTTTCAAATTCGAAAGCCAGTTCTGCCGCCCCGTCAACTACATGAAACAAAATAACCTCATGTTTGTTATACCTCAGGTGCTGTAAAGCAGAAAAAAGGTCTTCCATATGATCCGCATCGTCCATCATATCACTGAACACCACAACCAGCGACCGTTTGTGCATCTGCTCGGCCACAAGGTGTAAAGCCGCTGCGGCATTGGTCACTTTGTTATCGGTCTGCAGGTCCAGTGTACGCTGCAATTCGTTCATCAGCATCCGGTAATGACTATGCGACGACCGGCAGTCTGACATGTAATACACCGACTCATCAAACATCGCAAGAGCCGACGCGTCCAGTTGCCGCTTCATCAGTTGCAGCAGGCTGGCAGCCGCCACGCAGGAAAACTGCAGCTTATTGATCCTTCCGCTGTCTCTCGGAAACTGCATGGATGAAGATGTATCCAACACTAAACAACACCGCAGGTTTGTCTCTTCCTCAAACCGTTTTACAAACAATTTATCGGTCCGCCCGTAAACACGCCAGTCGATATGACGCAACGGGTCGCCCTGATTATATAATCTGTGTTCAGCAAATTCTACCGAAAACCCGTGAAACGGACTCTTATGCAATCCCAGAATGAACCCTTCCACCACCTGACGGGCAATGAGCTCAAGGTTTTCGTTCAACGGTTGTTGCAGGATCAATTTATATTCGAATTAGATTCCGGTAAAGATAAGAGAAAGATCACTCACGGGCGCACATGGGTCTATTCTGCCCCTTTCGGGTCTATAAACCCCATGATCACCCACCACCTGAAACGTTCCAGCATCACAAATTTGCTCCATTGGCCTTTCAGCAGAAAACCAATACCATAAGCCACGGCATATCCCCATTTCAGAAAATACTCAACGAATTTCATCACCAACGCCATCGACTGCCCCTTTAACCGCAGTCGCTCACCACCGCCAATCCCCATACTGTGCCTGCGCACGTAGGCTTTATCAAACTTATTAGACTCTACGCTGTGCAGTACCCATACATGCGGTAGATAATAGACCTCATGGCCCGCAGCCAGAATGCGCAGATAAATATCTTTCTCTTCATTGGCCATCAGCCCCGTTCCTTTCCTGCCCAGATCGGTATTGAAATAACCGATCTCCCTAAACACTTCACTCCTGAAGGCCATATTGGCACCGCACGGATACCTTGCGCCGGTCAGACGCTTCACTTTCGGCCCCTGATCGAAATTGCCCACCAGACCAAAGAAATATTTAGAGTACCAGTCAGGTATACCTGTCAGGAATTTAGGCACAATTTTCCCTCCCAGCGAATAGCAGGCAGGGTGTTCATCAAAAAAGCGCACAATAGAAGAAAGCCAACCGGGCTGCGCTGTCGAGTCATCGTCAAGATAAGCAACTATCGCACCACGGGCTTCCTTGGCACATCGCGTCCGTGTATGAGCCACCCCCTGCTGCCGCTCTACATAATAACTGAAGTGGTAATCCGGATGGGCATGCTTATACTGTTCCAGCAAAGCAACAGTATTATCGGTACTGTTGTTATCCACCACTATCACTTCATACAGGTCCTTATCCATTTCCTGATTGAACAGGCTTTCCACCGCGTCTATTATAAAGCGGGCACGGTTATAGGAACAAATAACTGCTGATATCTTGTACTGATGCGCCATCGGGGCCGTAAAAGTACGATTTGTAATTGCATAAGCGAAAACCACACCTGTGTCAAAAACCGATCGCTCGAGTCAGTTAACTGGATTTTAGCATAATTTGGCAGTGTGTTTGCCAAAACAGGGCATAAACCCCACTTATGACAAGGCTATTTCTTTTAGCATTTCTCCTCCTTGCTGCAACAATCGGTAGCCGGGCATCCGACGACGATCTGCAGGCGCTGCTTGCCAAAGCTCGGGCGTCAACCAATGCGCGCAACTACGACTCTGCCCTCATTCTGGCGGACCTCGCACTTAATAAAGCAACAACACTCCGGGACCGAAAAGCGACCATCAACGCTATGCGACTAAAGGGCAAGGCGCTATTCGGACTTAAAAAAGAAAAAGACGCTATCGATCTTTACTTCGGTTCACTGGCAAAATGTAAAATACCCGATGACGATAAAGAACGTGCATGGATATACGGAGAGATCGGCTTTTCCTACTTTATACAGGGTCATCACCAGGAGTCAAAGACCTACTACCGCAAGGAAATAGCCATTCTTACAGAGCTTCTTGGCCGCGATAGTGTCGGCAACCAATATATCAATATGTCGGTCATGCACCAGCAACTGGGCGAGTTCGACAGTGCACTCATAGCGCTCGATCAGGTCAAAGACATCCTTACCCGATGGCCGGATAGCTCCCTCAAAGGTTATTACCTCTTAAACCTCGGGGCTTACTGGACCGCTGTCAACCAGCCCGACAAAGCAAAAGAGTGCTACATGTTGGCATACGACATATGGAAAGCACTCAACAATCAGGCACAGCTGTTTAAGATCACGTTTAACCTCGGATTCTACTACTTCCAGAAGAAGAACTACACCGAGGCTCTGAAATATTACCATCAATCTGTTGCCGCTGCCGAGAAATTTGGCAACAAACGCGACATCGCGCATGTTTATGGCACAATGGCCGAGTCCTATGCTGCCCTCAACCAATACAATAAAGCATACGAATATCTCTACAGGTATGCCACCCTAAGCGACTCGTTCAATCAGGAAGATGTAAAAAGTTACGTGCTGAAACTGGACAAACAATTTCAGGCCGAACAGAGCCGACAGACCATACAATCTCAGCAGCTACAGATAAATGCTGCTAAACTCTCCATTCAGAAACACCGGAACACTACCCTGATCATTATTATCATTTTCGTCGTGCTTCTTTCTGCAGGTACTATCGCATTCGGATACGTCACTTTCAAAAACAGGGTCGCAAAACAGGTCGAAGAAGCAAAGGAACGATTCTTTGCAAACGTGGCCCACGAGATTCGCACGCCTTTGTCCATGATCCGAGGACCATTGGAAGTACTACAACAACACACCGGTGACCATGAAATACAACAGCAGATCGAGATCGCAACCCGCAACACACAGCGACTAAACGACCTCATAGACCAGATGCTTGACATCTCCAAGATAGACGCTGCAAAATACACCCTTCACCCAAGTACTGGCAACATAGAAGATCTTTCCTACCAACTGTTTGACCAATACAGGCACCAGGCCATAGAGCGTAACATCAGCCTTACCTGCACCGCTGACTGCACCGCCGGTCTCCTGAATTTTGACCGCGATGCGATTGAAAAGATCATCAACAACCTGGTAGGCAACGCACTCAAATACACACCTCAGGGCGGCTCGGCGGGAATCGAAATAACAACATCCCGAACATCCCACGATAGTGCTATGCTTTCCATTGTAGTCTGGGACTCCGGTCCCGGCATACCCATCGCCGACAGGGACAAGATATTCGATCGGTTTTACCGTTCAGATGAACACAAAAAAGCAGGCATAAAAGGAATAGGCATCGGGCTCGCCCTCACACGCGAACTGGTTACGCTCATGAATGGCACCATCTCCGTCTCCGGCGATGAAGGTAAAGGGGCAGTATTCAACGTCCGGTGCCAGCTTCCAGCAGCGCCTTATACAACACCCGCCCCTAACACCGACGCTGCAAGCGTTATCCTTCTCGTTGAAGACGACCCTGATATTCTCTCTTTCAACAAAGGACTACTCACTGCTGATGGATACAGTGTAGTTACAGCAACTGATGGACTTGAAGCATCACAGTTGCTTACAACCGCCCTCCCCGACCTCGTCATCACCGACCTTATGATGCCGCAAAAAAGTGGCACCGAACTACTGCAAGAGATCCGCCGCAACGAACTTACAGCACACATCCCCGTCATAATCCTCAGTGCTCGTGCCTCAATGGACACTAAGACCCAAATACTGGCAGATGGCGCACAGGCATACCTATCCAAACCCTTCAGCCCTGCCGAACTCAAAGCACTCGTGCGCAACCAACTCGATATCCTCGATCGCCGTAAGCACGAATTCAAAGAACAAGCTGTCGACACGAACAAACCGATTGAAAAACGCTTTTCTGCCGAAGATCCTTTCACACGCAAATGCTACGAGATCATCAATGAGCATCTCGACGACGCTCAATTGTCGGTAGAAATGCTCGCCGGCCTCATGAATATCAACAGAAGCCACTTCCAACGCAAGATCAAAACACTTACCGGCTATTCACCATCCGAGTTGATCAAAACCATCAGGCTGGAAAAAGCCCGGGAGATGCTGCTGCGGAAAGAAGGCAACATCACTGAGATCGCCTACGCCACCGGCTTCACCTCCCAATCCTACTTCACAAAATGTTACTCCGACCATTTCGGTCACCCGCCCAGCCAAACCACTGGTCTTGCTTAGTTGCCGCTTAAGCCACGAAGAATTACTTTTGCACCCATGACTCCCGAACGCGAAGCAAAGATCAAAAAGGTACTCAATCACCGTCAGGGCGGACTGGTGATAGTTTTAGAAAACGTACACGACCCGCACAATATTTCTGCAGCCATGCGCACCTGCGATGCTGTTGGTGTTCAGGATATTTTCGTTCTCAATAACTCCATTCCCCGCCACAAGAAATTCGGTAAAACAAGCTCCGCAAGTGCCTTGGGTTGGCTCACAGTACGCCAGTTCTCCGACACTGCAGAGTGCATGAAGGCCGTGCGCGAACTGTGCGACAAGGTATATGCTACCCATCTGGGTGTGCAGTCCCATTCCCTTTACGAGCTCGACCTCACACAACGTGTCGCACTCGTATTTGGCAACGAAAAGGAAGGGGTCACACAAGAGTGCCTGGACCTTTGCGACGGCAACTTCATCATCCCTCAGGTTGGCATGGTGCAGTCGCTCAATATATCTGTAGCCTGCGCCATTTCCCTTTACGAAGCCTTCCGCCAACGCAATCAGGCCGGGTTCTACAATGGGCAGCCTACCCTCCCCGAGGCACGCTGGAACACACTGGCAGAAAAATGGGGACTGATTACCGAAACAGACAACGCGGAAAACACTGAACAGCAGCTATGAGATACGCGCTGATCGGCCTTCTCGCATCATCGTTGCTGGTCACATCATGTGTCGGCAACGGCACTGCACCCACACAAGCTCCGGCCACCGACAGTACCGTCACAGACAGTTCCGCAAATTCCGCCGACTACAGCGAGAGCGAATATGACACAGTCTACGTTGTGGTGCTCGACACCAATCAGAACTACTACCTCCTGCAGGAAAAAATGTACCCCCTTGCTGCCTCCTTGGGCCTCGTTATAGACACCATGAACCGCTATTACGATCTCGACAAAGACCGCATCGTCCTCAACGAAAATGACGAAGACGAAATGTACCGTGGTGTGTACTTCCCGCGCCGCACCGAGTCGGCAACATTGAGCCTCGAATACTATTCCCTCTACGACACATCTGCCTCAGAAGGCAACATTGCATTGGTCGCAGGTCTGTTCTACGAGCAACCGGGCGCCGACTCTCTGCTTGCCATCGTTCGTAAAGAGGTACCCGCCGCGTTTATGAAACCCGCCCGCATGTACATGGGCTGTATCCACTAAATAAAAGATCCCGCGCAGCAACGCCGCGCGGGATCAATATCAGCAATCCGTCAGAATTATCCGAGGATCTTCTGGATTTTCTTGTCAAATACATTTTTTGGTGCCATTCCCAGTTGCTTATCCACAACCTGACCGTCTTTAATGAACAGTACACATGGAATGCTGGTAACACCGTAGTTGATGCTCAGGTTAGGGTTCTCATCCACGTTCACTTTACCTACGTTCACCTTGCCTGCATATTCAGTTGAAAGTGCATCAATTGTTGGTCCCAGTGCCAGGCATGGTCCGCACCATGGAGCCCAGAAATCAATTACGGAAAGTTTATCGGCCTTCAATACCTCGGCCTCAAAATTAGAATCAGTGTATACTGCTGCCATTGCTTCAGATGTTTTATTTGTTTTTACTGTTGTGAGGGACAAAGGTAAACCATTAAACGATGTTGCATGAATAGAATGACGGAATATACGTATAACCTATCCACATAATGCGCACATTTTTAATGCCGTATTAACATTTTCTCGTTTCATATCTGCTCATCATGTCAAAATCTGGCACGATAATTTCTATATAATTAACAAGGACCGGATATTGGTACGTAACTGAAATCGGAATTGTATGGCTGGTGTTTTGTTGTTATTCGCGTTTTCAATGTCATTTGTCATCTCCATGATGGAGAAAAAAGAAAAACCCGGAGACGATAGTGATCTGTCTCCGGGTCATCCCGAACCGGGCGAAAAGTAACCCTCAGCGGCTAATTCTTGATGATATTCATCTCGTCTATCAGCCAGCCCGCTCCACCAAATTTCTCAATGATGAATAGCGTATACCTTATGTCCACCGATATATTCCTGCATCGGTTCGGATCAAAGTAGTAATCACTCATCGTTCCTTCATACGCACGGTCGAAGTTCGTACCTATCAGCTCACCCTTCGCATTCAGCACAGGGCTGCCCGAGTTGCCACCTGATGTGTGGTTCGACGCTACAAATGCCAGAGGCATCACACCGTTCACACCCCACCGTCCGTAATCTTTCTTTTGGTACAATTCCAGCAACTTCGCCGGCACCTTAAAAATGTCCGACTTCGGATTGTGCAATGCCACCGCATCTGCCAGCGTCGTTTGGAAAGAATATTTCGCCGGTCCGTCCGGATCCAGCCCCTGCACCTTACCATAGGTCAGGCGCAGCGTCAGGTTAGCATCCGGGTACAGTGCTTTATCCTTTCTCTGCTCCATCTGCGCCTTCATATACAGCCTTTCCAGGTAACGCATATTCGTCGAGTACTTACTTAGGGCCGGTGTTATCTTTTCCTTTCTCATTTTCGCCACCGCATCATAAAGCATATAAGCCGGGTCATTCAGTAGCTGCACACTATCGCCCTGTTTTGCCGTGCTCGCCCACTTTTTCAGCGCATCCTTCGACGCAAACACCGAGTTCTTGTAAACGTCTGCCGCCCACTCATCCATGTTTTGTTTGTGCGCCTTGTACTGGGCGGTATAGTATGTAGGTGCACTTGCGGCATTTTTGGTCAGGTACAGCTTCATCAGCGCTTTAAACACATCTCTATCCGTTCCGGCATCATAGTTCTTATAGAATCCATCCTGCGCTTCAGCCAGTTTCACCAACGAGTCAGAGAACGCCTTACCGTCCATCGATGCCCTGAATACCCCCATCCACTTCTCTCCTACTGCTGCTTGCTGAATGAGTTCTACGCCCAACACTGCTTCCTTTATATACTGGTCGTCCGAAATCAGCTTATCCGCAACTCCGGCAGCCATCTTCATCTTTGGCAGCAAACTATCAGCAAACGGCATTGTGTTGTCGTTGGCTGCCCACTTGGCAAACGTCGCTTCGTACGCCTCTTTCTTGCCTGTCGCATTATTCAGCTTCAGACCTTTCACTTCACCCTGCCATTTTTTCCAACCATTGGCTACACTCGCTCTTTTAGATGTATACTTTATAAATATATCTCGCGACGCACTCATGTGCTTCGTCCACACATCCAGCCTTTTTGTCCTCGCATCAATAGCTATCGGGTCCGATATGTTATACACATGCTTCAGTGAGAAAGACGAGATGTACTCGTTCGTCGTTCCCGGGAATCCATATACCATCGTAAAATCCCCCTCCTTTATACCCGACACGTTGATGTTGAAGAATTGCTCCGATTTGTATGGCTTGTTCTCCGGCGAATAGTCTGCAGGCTTGTTGTCTGCCCCCGCATATACCCTGAAAATTGAAAAGTCGCCCGTATGCCTGGGCCACATCCAGTTTTCCTCATCACCACCAAACGCGCCTATCCCGTTTGGCGGGAAACCCACAAAACGAATATCCTTGTACGTCTCAGAGATAGCCACCCAATACTGATTCCCCTTAAAAAATGCCTTGATATTGGCATCCATACCTGTCTCCTTCGCAATTTCCTTCTCTGTCTGTGTTATCCTCTGGTTCACTATGCTGTCACGCACGGCATCCCTTAGGGTGTCATCCAACCCATAGATGATCTTCGACGTAACCTCTTCTATCTTACGGATGAATGTCACCGTCAATCCCTTGCATGGAAGTTCCTCACCTGGGTTTTTCGCCCAATACCCGTTCGCAAAATAATCCTTCTCCGGGCTGCTCAATGCCTGTGCACTTCCATAACCGCAGTGATGATTGGTCAATATCAAACCTTTCGATGATATGATCTCGCCGGTACATCCCTTCCCAAACAAAACGATCGCATTATTCAGCCCCGTTCCATTGTCATTATAAATTTTGTCAATTGCGATCTGCAACCCCATTTCCTTCATCTCCTTCTCATGATCTTTGATCTTCGGAGGCATCCACATCCCCTCCTTTGCAAACATCGAATTACAACTCGCTGTTATTAATGCAGACAACAAAAAATTCCGCATAAACACTGGCGAAACAACAACATTAACTTTAATCATATATACATT
>JACSRV010000021.1 GCA_014879545.1 Chitinophagaceae bacterium
ACATCTGTTCAAGCCGCGCTCAGGATGGAAGCACACCAGCTTTTAACACCCTTGGGAACATCATTTTTTCTGAAGGACTAGGTAACGATATCACCACCGGCCCACATACAATTGTACTTAGTACGCCTCCGGGTTGGGTGTTTAATACCGCAGCAGCAATAACTTTCAATTTCTTCCCCGGTCGCAACATCACCGCTGTAACACTTGGCGGAATCACCACAACAACGATCTCGGTTAACGTAACCACAAGTGGCACGACATTAACTGACATATTTTCTGTTAATGGCGTACAGATTCAGGCAATAAACACTACCTCAGCTGCAGGCAATATACGGCCAACCTCCGCAACCGGCATGGCAGGATTATCTCCTGCCACAAACTGCGCTTCGTTGTCACTGCAAGCCGCCGCGGTACCATCTGTCACAATCGCTGCCTCGCCTGCGGGTGCAATATGTGCAGGAACAACAGTCACTTTTACGGCTACACCTGTGAATGGCGGAACTCCAACCTACCAGTGGGAATTGAACGGTAGCCCGGTTGCAGGAGCCACGAATACAACTTACGTAAACGGTTCACTTGCAAATGGGAATACAGTTCGAATAAGAATGAATGCAACCGGATGTGTATCCACCCCGACGGTCAACTCTGCAACAACTACTATGACGGTCAATCCAATTCCGGCTGCAATAACGGGAGCATTCACGGTTTGCCCTACTAACTCAACAAGTTTGTCGAGTGCTACGCCCGGTGGAATTTGGACAAGTTCTAATACTGCAGTCGCAACTGTTAGTTCAGGAACCGTAAATGGAATTACCTCCGGCACATCAACAATCACATATAGTGTTCTGGGTTGTATCACTACGTCTGTTGTTACCGTAAACACAGCACCAACCTCATTCTCTGTTACGGGTGGAGGCAGTTTCTGCGCCAGCAGTACGACGGGTCTACCGGTTGGTCTATCCGGTTCAGTTTCCGGCATCAACTACAGTTTGTCTAATGGCACAACAACTGTAGCTACGATCCCCGGAACAGGATCCACTATCAGTTTCGGCACTTTCTCGGTTGCCGCTACATATACTGTTTCAGCAACTAATCCAGCGAACACATGTACATCGGCAATGTCGGGAAGCGCGACTATCGCAGTCACAGCACCGGTAACACCTTCCATCACAGTTAACCCACCTTCAACCACTATCTGTGAGGGAACTGTTATTACATTCACGTCAAGTAGTGTAAATGAAGGTCCTTCCCCAGCCTACCAATGGTATGTAAACGGTGTAGCTGCCGGCACAGGTTCTTCTTATGCCTATGCACCAACAGGTGGTGACGTGGTGTCTCTGATGCTCACTCCCGGCGGAATATGTACGGCTCCTGTTTCGGTAACGGATGCATACACCGTTACGACCACCCCTGTAGGCACCCCCGCTGTAACAATCTCAGTTGGTCCTAATAATCCGTCTTGCCTTGGTAAACCAGTATCTTTTGCTTCTGTTCCGACATTTGCCGGCACAGCACCTACGTATATGTGGGTAAAAAACGGAATAAACGTTGCCACAGGCCCAACCTACTCCTATATTCCAGTGGAAGGTGATAGCGTTTACTGCGAAATGACGAGCAACTATGTGTGTCGTTCGTCTGACCTTGCAATGAGTTCTGCAATCATTATGCATACTCAGGCATCCGCCCCGGCACCTGTTGTGAGCATCTTTGCAACTCCCGGCACAACGGTACCTGCCGGAACATCAGTTACCCTGACTGCCCTGGTAACCGGCACAACGGTACCGGTATCTTACCAATGGTTAGTCAACGGTACACCAATCCCGGGTGCTACCTCTTCAACGTTCACAAGCAATACCTTTGTTGACAAAGACATAGTAACCTGCCAGGTAACTAACATGGACCCATGTGCCGTTATGACATTAAAATCAGTCTCGTTCACAGACCCGACCTCTGTCGAGATCGTCACAGACAATAATTTTGCAATAAACGTTGTTCCGAATCCGAACACCGGTGAATTTGCGTTGACGGGTTCTGTCTCTACCGAAGGTCCTGTTTCAATAAAGATCACCAATATCCTTGGGCAGGTAGTCATGTCAAGAGAGCTACAACCTACTAACAATATGATCGCTGAGTCGATCAGGTTGAATAATGTTGCAGAGGGAATTTATATGTTACACATAAACAACGGATCAGCTGAAAAGACGACCCGTTTCGTAATTCGCTAAAATTATATTACACAATACTATAGAGGGATCCTGATTTCAGGTCCCTCTTTTTTTTGCATAAATAATGCTTATCAGCCAATGGGAGAATCTTTACCGAAGTTGGAACTGATAGCTTAACTTTGCCCCTTCATTTTACCGTAACATTCATGTACACTATCAAATTCACATTCGAGCAGAAGGGTCTGGAACCCATTACGCTGGAGAATGTAGCGCCAGACCAAAGTATACTGGAAGTGGCATTGGAAAATAACATAGAACTGCATCATAATTGCGGTATGGTCTGCGCGTGCAGCACATGCCACATATATCTGCAAAAGGGAGAAGAATTTGTGCCGGAACTATCGGATAGAGAAGAGGACTTTATTGACAGGGCAAAAAACCCGAAGTTGAACTCAAGACTGGGTTGTCAATGTGTGCTGATCAACGGATCGGGTGAGTTGGAAGTTTGTGTACCTGACCAGTCCCTGATCCACGGTGAATAATATAGATCAATAAAATTTATTGTAACTAAGATGTACGAACCTCCAATAAAGTGGAATGATTACGAAGATATCGCATTAAAGCTGTATGAAAAGTTTGGCGATGACTTTGGGGAGCATAAGATATACAGGATCAGGTTTACTGACCTGATCGAATGGGTTTTGTCTTTGCCGAATTTTGAAGGAAAACGGGAAGACTGTAACGAAGGTCATCTTGAAATGATCCAATCCTCGTGGGTGTACGAGTGGCGCGATAACCAAAAGTAGCCAGTAGGAAGCTCCACCGTTTAAAATATTGCAAATTTGGGTATCTTTGCGCCCGCAATCGACAACATGAATTTTCGTAAAATATTTGTTTTTTACCGTATTCCTATCGCGATAGGACTCATCGCTCTTGGATTTGTATTAGGATTTGAAGTTACGTGGTGGATCGCTTGGATCCCTTTTCTGGTGGCTGCAATTATGATCACTGCCTACTTCCTTATAGGCCCTATGACGCTCATTCAAGGTTACATTGAGAGTGGAGATATGGACGGTGCTCAGAAATTACTGAAGCAGGTTAAGTACCCAAACCTTCTGTACAAACCGATACGTTCGTCTTACTATATGTTGCAGGCCAACTTCTCTACAATGGGAGAGGACCTTGATCAGGCTGAATCTCAATTGCGCAAAGGTCTGGAAACAGGAATGGCTGAAAAAGAATTTGAGGGTACTGCTTACATGCAGCTTGGTGCTATTGCCCAAAAAAAGGGTAATACTAAAGAAGCATTCGAGCACCTGAAAAAAGCTGTGCAGATCGGTTTGCCCGACAAAGACAATGAAGCGATGGCATATCTTCAGTTGTCAAGCATTTGTATTCAACGCCGAGATTTCAGAAATGGAAAACTGTACTTCAGTAAAGCAAAATCATGCAAGGCAACTAACCCTCAGGTCGTTGATCAGATAAAGGAAATGTCTAAGTATATTGCCCGTATACCCGGCTAATATCCCTGTTCGGCTACTCAACCAGTTTTGTTCCGGTTTGCGTAAATTCTATTAATCTCTTTTTGTAGAGTGCGCCCAGTATCATCTTGAATGTTTTCTTACTCATTCCAAGAAATGCGTAGATACTCTCCGGATCCGATTTGTCATTGTACGGAATGTATCCGTTGTTGTTGCGGATGACATCAAGAACCTTGTCTTCCTCGCTCATTACGCGCCCATATCCCTTTACTCCGGGTGACACATCGATCTTGTTACCTGGCCTGAGCTTTTTGATGTAACCACGAAGTTTGTCGCCTGCCTCCAGGTCCTTGAATACTTCATTGTAATGAAGTACTCCGGTATGCTTACTATTTATGATAACCTTGTAACCGATGTCGGTCTTCTGAAAGATCAATAGATCAACCTCCTCCCCTTCTTTCACCGTAAGATCGAGATTAGTCAAAAACTGATCGATCTTTTCTGTAGCGGTAACTCGTCCGGTCTGCGCGTCAATAACCAGCATTACCAACCTCTTGTCCCCTTTTCGCATACGCTGCTCCATATATGCAACAGGTATAAAGACGTCCTTCATAATGCCCCATTTCAGAAACGCGCCATGTGGGGTAACATCAGCTACTTCCAGCATTGCAATTTCTCCTACCGTAGCAAATGGTTTATCGGTTGTAGCGATCAATCGGCCCTCGTTGTCGTGGTAAACGAATACGG
>JACSRV010000092.1 GCA_014879545.1 Chitinophagaceae bacterium
TTTTCAGAACATGCGAATCAGAAAAGTGAGCGCAGGCGGTGTTATTTCAACTATTGCAGGAAACGGTACATCAATTATCTCGGGCGATGGCGGGCCGGCAACTGCCGCCGGCATAGGCAATTATGGTCTTTGCATTCATGTGGATCCTACCGGTAATGTATACATTCCGCAGCCGGGTGCAATTCGTAAGATCGACTTGGCGGGCATCATCACCACAATAGCCGGAACAGGGGTGCATGGTTATAGTACTGATGGCTCGCCGGCAACTGCGTCCCAAATAGGGGCGGTGGAAGGAATTGCCACCGATGCAGCAGGCGACGTATATTTTTCAGAAAGCGATATTTTTCGTATCCGGAAAATTTCGGGGGGTATTCTCACCACGGTGGCAGGCGTTGGTTTTTCAGCAGATACCGGCGACGGAGGCCCCGCTACCTTAGCTGCAATTCGCCCCATCGGGCTTGCACTCGACGGTGCAGGGAATTTGTATATTAATGTTTGTCGCCCGGGTGCTTCGTCATATAGCTATATACGCAAAGTAAATACAGCAGGCATCATCACCACAATAGCGGGGTCTGGTGCATCAGGGTATTCAGGCGATGGCGGACCTGCAACAGCGGCGGCAATTTCTTTTACAGGAGGTATCCGTACCGACGCTGCGGGTAATATCTATTTCCCTGATAAGTCGCACCATATCAGAATGATCAATACGTCGGGCATCATCACTACTATTGCCGGTACCGGTGTGGCGGGTTATTCGGGCGAAAGTTGTAGCCCGGTTGACGCACAGCTCAATTATCCGAGGAATGTCGCTGTTGACGGCAGTGGTAACGTTATTTTCCCCGATTATTCCAACTACCGCATCCGTCGGATATGGGCGGGCAACACGCCTGTGTTCACGGGTGGGGCAGCACAATATCTTGCGGCATGTCAGGGTGGGGCAACACCTGTAAATACACTACTATCTGTTGCCGATGCCGATGCTGCGCAACCACTGAACTGGGCCGTTCTGCATGCACCGGCACATGGAGTGCTTAGTGCGGCATATAGTGGTGTCAGCGGCGGCACAGTTACACCTTCAGGACTTTCCTACACAGCCACTGCCGGCTACACCGGTCCCGATACCTTTAGTGTAGTAGTGACCGACTGTGCCGATGCAGCCGATACCACTATGGTGTATGTCACAGTTTCAGATGCGCCAGTTGCTGCAACCCTCACCGGTGCCGACACAGTATGCGAAGGCAGCACCACTACAATTCTTGCGGGCACCACAGGCGGTACATGGAGTAGCAGCAACACAGCTCGTGCCACCGTGGGTGCAGGCGGGCTGGTCACAGGTGTGACCGCCGGCACAGTAGTGCTTACGTACACAATAACAAATGCTTGCGGTATTGCGGTGACCACGCATGCCATGGTGGTGAAACCCGCAGGCACTTGTATAGCCGGTATTTCCGGCCTCAACGCTGCCGAACGTCCCCGCATTTGGCCCAATCCCGCAGTCAACGGCTCTGTTTACATCAGTATACCGCTATCGGCAGCGGGTGCAACCATCAGCATAACCGGCACCGACGGGCGGCTGATGCACCGCACAAAATATGCAGCGGGCACCACAGCCATTGTTCACTTACCGGCGGGCATGTATGTAGTGCAGGTAGCAACCGCCACAGCCGTTACCAACGAAGTTGTGGTCGTGCAATAGGCTGTATACTACGCGTTGTTCATCGCGACTACGATTGCACCTCTATCCGTTATCTAGGAACAAAGCGTGGCCTTCGGGCGGGTTGTGACGAGGCAATCTCGCGATTCGGCACTTTTGGGAAGAGCACCATGTAATTACTGTACCTGTGGTCGCAAGATTGCTTCGTCGCCGGCCATCGCACATTTCTACGGGCTGCTCGCAATGACGCGTTTAGTTGTCCGTCATTGCGAGGAACAAAGCTAGGCCTGCGGGTGGGTTGTGACGAAGCAATCTCGCGGTTTGCCACTTTAGGGAAGAGCACCATTTAATTACTGTACCTGTGGTCGCAAGATTGCTTCGTCGCCGGCATTCGCACATTTCTAGCTCCTGCTCGCAATGACGCGCATTATTTCCCGTGATGACATGAACTGACAAGAATCCATAACATGGTCCTTAGTAAGACCTCAGGTCTTTTATGTCGTTCCAAAGGTCCTTCCATTCATAATTGAATTCATTTATAAGGTCTTCTTTCTTTTTGCGACTACCGCCTTTAATACGTTTTTCCTCGGCTATCGCTTCTTCAATGCTTATGAAATACTTGTACCATACAAGTTGCGTGCAGTTGTATCTGGCGGTAAAGCTTTCTTCATAGTAGTGCGTTTTGTGTTGCCATACTCGAGTTTGCAGGTCAGATGTGACTCCGACGTAAAGAACGTTTTTGTCTGGTGAACAAAGAATATAGGTTATGCCGCCTTTATGCATATTGCAAAGTTAGAAGATAACTGTAGGTTAATTACCATTGTCCTTCTCAGAACTTCTTCATCTTGCCTCCTTCAAATAGCTTCACGCTCCCAACAATTTTCTATCATATCCCCCCCAACGCACTATCATAATAATCGCGTCATTGCGAGAAGCCATGTCGGGAATTGTGCGCCAGCCGGCGACGAAGTAATCTCGCAATAATACATACTCTTTACGGTAAGAAATCTCCGTTGTCAGGGAGTGTTGACTCGAGATCGCTTCTTCACAAGCTGCCGTGTGCCACGTTGCGCTCGTCTCGACGGGCCAGAAAGTTCGTAAGTGTGTCTCTTCCCGGCCCCCAACAATTTTCTACCATACCCCCAAAAACGCACTATCATAAAACTTTCTTTTGCCTGTTTGCATGCACCGTAGTAACTTGAATAGAAGTTGCAAAAAATGAGGCAAAACGGTTCATATAATAATGTTCTATAACTTCTCGCTATGTGCAAAACTGCGCACCAGGTGAGAAGAAGTGCGCAGTTTTTGCGCAGTTTTGGGAAGTAAAACTTCCCACATGTGCATTGATTATCAATGATATTGCTGAAAACTGCGCAGAATAAAAAAATCTGTGCAGTTGGCGGTCCGACAACCGTTCGCCTCTGCTCCCGGTGACATTATTTGCGTTGACGCTAAGAAGTCTTGCGGGCCAGTCGCGGGATCACTTCGCCAATGGGTAGTCCCATTACGTTGTAATAGTCGCCGTTTATTTTTTCAATGCCGGTCACGCCTATCCATTCCTGTATGGCGTAGGCGCCGGCCTTGTCGTAGGGGCGGTAGCGTTCTATGTAGTGGTGTATCTGCGCGGCAGAGAGATGGCGGAAGTGGACCTCGGTGGTCACAGAGAACACATCTTCAGTAGTGCCCCTGCGGATGCATACGCCCGTTACCACGGTGTGCATGCGGCTCGAGAGCATACCCAGTATGCGGGCAGCATCGGCAGCATCAACGGGCTTGCCCAGAATATGGTCGTCCAGCAGCACCACGGTATCGGCGGCAATGATGGTGGCCTGCGGGTGCAGGTGTGCAATGGCATCGGCTTTTTTGCGGGCCAGGAATGCGGGCACCTCGTGGCCGGGCATGCCGGGCGGATTGGTCTCGTCGGTATCGGTAACGATGACCTCAAATTCCAGCTCGGCCATTTCCATAAGTTGTTTGCGCCTGGGCGACTGTGATGCAAGTATGAGTTGGTGCATGTGTTATTGTAGTTTGTAGATGAGCAGCGAGCAAACGCCACACACCATAATGATCTTGAGCAGGCGGCTGCAGGCGCGGTAGTGTTGCGGTGTTGCCGGCCCGCGGCGAAGATACCACACCCAGGCGGCCAATGGTAGTGCCAGCAGCGCCAGCGCATAGCCGGCCACCAGCAGGTAGCCATAGCGCAGCAGCACCACGGCACCCGCCACCAGCGGCAACATGGCGGCCACGGCCAGCACGGTGGCAAAGCCGGTGGCGTAACCCAGTCCGCGGCTGATGGGCATGGTGAGGCAGCCCTCGGCGGCATCGCCCTCCATGTCTTCCATGTCTTTCACTATTTCACGTATCCATGTGAGGAGGAAGGCGAAGCCGGCATAGACCAGCAGTATCCACACGGGCAGCGACGAGCGGATGGCGTGGCGGCTCATCTGCGCCAGCGGCAATTTTGCGAGTCGATGCAGGGCGGGTTCGTACACAAACAGGGCTACAATGGTAAGCCCGGTAAGCAGGCTCACTATGATGTTGCCGGTCATGTACTGCCGCTTGTAGCTGGTGGAGTAGAACCACAGCATGGCAATGCAGAACAGTTGCAGGGTCACCCATTCGGGGTGGCCGGCAGTTTGTGCCAGCCATGCCGCGGGCAGCAGTGCCGCAATGTTCATGGCTATGTGCGCCTTAATGGCGGTCTTGCGTGCAATGGTCTTGCCCAGCACCACGGTGTCGGGGTGATTCATCTGGTCTATACGCACATCAAAGTAGTCGTTGATGATGTAGCCGGCCGCCGCTATGACCACTGTAGAGGCTATGAGCAGCAAGGCATGCGGAAGGCTGAGTAGTTGCGGCCCCTGTGGCAGCACCACACACCACCACGCCAGCAATTGTGTGAGGGCGATGATGATAAGGTTTTGCCAGCGCATGAGGCGAAGCCAGGCCATAACGGGAAACGGGGTTGAGTTTGAAAAGCAAATTAAGGATAATAAACACGCTTATGTATGTATTTAACAGTTGTTTTTTCGTCAAAAAGGGGTAAACGCCTACCTTTACCGCATGATACGTCTGATCGTCTGGGTCATCATCATAATGATCGTACTGCGAGTGGTACTGGAGTTTTTATTGCCCATATTGCGCATAACCATGGCCACCGGCAGCCAGATGCGCCGCATGCGTGCCCAAATGGAAGAAATGGAGCAGCAGATGAACCGTCAGCAGTCGCAGCCGAAAGTGCAGAAGGACGGCGACTATATAGAGTACGAGGAGCTGAAATAACCCCCGTTGTAGCCATGCGGCATTTGTTGTTGATCTGCTTATTGTGGTCATTTGCCGCCGGTGCCCAAACGGCCCCCTGCCACTGCGATGTGCCTGTTGTCACCGACATCCGATCGGTGGAAGCCTCGGTGAAGGGCAGGGAAGGTGCAGCGTTTGTGCGGCTGCAACAATACATACCCGGCATAGTGGCCGATATACGCTACGCCACCACTAACAATTTTACCCATACTATTTTGTATAAAGACCACGTGCTGCTGCTGCGTGCCGCGCCTGCCGCCGCGCTGAAAGAGGTGCAGGCCGAACTGGCCGCGAAAGGACTGGGGTTGAAGGTATATGATGCCTATCGTCCGTTCAGTGTCACCTGCTCGCTGTGGCGGCATACTACCGACCGGCGCTACACGGCCAATCCGCGAAAGGGTAGCCACCACAACAGGGGCATAGCGGTGGATATCACCCTTGTGGATCTGAAGACGGGTAGGGAGCTGGATATGGGTACGGGATACGACAGTTTTACCGATACCGCTCACCACAACTTTCAGTACCTGCCGCAGCGGGTGCTGGACAACAGGCGGCTACTGAAGGGCGTGATGTGGAAACACGGCTTCAACTTTGTACCCACCGAGTGGTGGCACTATCACTGGCGCGACAAGAGTTATGAGGTGGTGGATGTACCGTTCACCGCGTTCCGTTAGTATATTCACCTGTCAAAATGCCGTTAATGAAAAGACTGCTGATACTGTTGTTGTGCGCTGCGACAACGGCACATGCCCAAACCGATAGCAATGAGATTAAGGCCATCTTGCGCAGGCACATCAACGCACTGGCGGCACCTGCTATGGCTGGCAGAGGATATGTGGACGGAGGCATAGAAAAAGCCGCCGACTATGTGGCAGCGCAGTTCCGTGCGGCGGGGCTGAAGAGCCCGAGGCCGCTGCGCGACTATCGTCAGCATTATTCGGTGCCGGTCAATACGTTTCCGGGAGAGGTGGCGCTTGCGTACAATGGCAGACAATTGAAGGCGGGCGCTGAGTATCTGACAGATGCTGCAAGCGCGCCGATAGCTGTAAGGGACCTGCCCCTGAAGGTGGCCGACTTTGCGGGCATCACCCGGACTGAAGACATGAAGGCCGCGCTGTCAAGACTGGACCGGTCGGCGGTATGGGTGGTAATGAATGCCGATAGTTTCTGTCGGAATGCGGGCATACCGGTACAGTTGTTTCCGCAGTTGTTGCCAGCAGGTTGCTACCTGCTGCCTGAGCACAGCAAGCTGATGTGGACCGTAGCGCCGGGACAAATGAAGGCGACGGTGTTCAATATTCCGGATACGGCGGTGCCGCCGTTGGGTACGCTGATAACTGCAACGGTGGTGGCCGGAGAGGAGCAACACGACTGCGACAACATAGTAGGTGTGGTGCCGGGCACAGGGTCTGACAGTGTGGTCATCTTTTCGGCGCATTACGACCATCTTGGCAAAATGGGTGCGGCCCTTTTCCCCGGTGCCAGCGACAATGCCAGCGGCACGGCCATGTTGCTGTGGCTGGCGCAGTGGTTTGCCACGCATCCGCAACGCTACACCCTTTTATTCATAGCGTTCAGCGGAGAGGAGGCTGGTTTGTTGGGGTCGGAATATTATGTGAAGTACCCCGTAGTGCCGCTGAGTAAAGTGCGCTTTGTGACGAATGTGGACATAATGGGCGATGCCACCGATGGGGTGACGGTAGTGAACGCTACTGAATACCCGCAGGCTTTTTCACTTCTGAACGGATTGAATGAAGGAAACAGGTATCTGCCGGTCATCAAAAGCAGGGGTAAGGCGGCTAATAGCGACCATTACCATTTTACTGAGGCAGGAGTGCCGGCATTCTTCATCTACTCGAACGGAGGCATGGGGTATTATCATGATGTGTTTGATGTGCCCGGGGTGGTGACGCTGAACCATGTGGTGGGTGTTGCGGCATTGCTGAGGGAAATGGCCGGCAAGTTGTGAGGGGAAAAGGCTGAAACTGAGTGGAATGAAGCGGCCGGAGGGCCTGTCTGATTTTTTGAAGTATTGATTGACTATTGATGTGTATTTACTATTTTTACGTTTCTAATGTTAAAAATCTCCGTATGAGAAATAGTTTTTTACTATACGTTGTTGCCCTTGTAATGGGATTATCCTTTGTAGGCACATCGTGTAAAAAGCCCGTTCATTCCAACGCACCTACCCCCAACAATGAGCGGATGTTGTCTTATAACAAGATCACAACCATACAGTGGGCTAATCCGGCTGTGAATGGTGAGTTGAGCAAGATCACGGAGAACTTCAGGTTTAACTATGACAACCTGAACCGCCTGGTGAAGATCACGTATACCGGTAACGACTCTTTTGAGATCCACAAGTTCATCACGTTTGATTACTCAAAGCCGGATACAGTGATAAAGAAGACGGTGAACCTGCTGACGAACGTTATTGTTGAGATGGACACCTTCAAACTCAACAACGAAGGCATGGTGATCAAGTCCTACACGCCTAATATGATTACATCATATGAGTACCTGGGCCGACTGATGACACGTGCTACACGCGTGGGAACCAGCTACAGGAACATTACCGTTACCGATTTCTCTAAGTATACTTCGGTGAACGGCGACTTCCTGAAGCATAGTCATGACGGCAACCTGAACATCACGCTGGATGGTATGACCCTGCCACTGAAGATGATGAAGATACTGACCTATCCTAAAGACAAGGATACTGTGTTCCTGTATCAGTATAATAACCTGGTACACAACCGCACCAATACTTACCTGCCAACCTACATCTACGCGAAAGATACTGTGAACAAGGCCGACAGCCTTATGTATCCGGGTCTTACATGGGTGAATGAGGGTTACCACTTCTACACAGAAAAAGCAAACCGTATAGGTGACTGGCTGCAATTGGAGTCTTTCACGATGTTCGGACGTAACATATTCCAGAACGCGCACCTGGTTGAGTCGGTGACGTCCCGCAACCGCAGCGCGTCTATCTATTACAACATTGACGCCTTCAGCAAGATCACCCAGACACGTGTTGAGGAAGTGGATAGTATGCTGAACAAGTTCATAACGGTATATGACATTCAGTACGAGACGTTCTAGGACAGTATTGCTCTGAACGGCCTTCATGATATTGCATTACCCCAATCCCCTGTCAGGGGTTTGGGGTTTGTGGTCAAATAACATTTGGTAATTATTTAATTGAATATATGGCAAATCAATTGCTTAAAGGAAAGAAAGGGATCATTTTCGGAGCGCTGGACGAACGCTCAATTGCATGGAAAACCGCACTGGAGGCTGTTGCCGAGGGCGCACAGATAGTGCTTACCAATGCGCCCATAGCACTGCGCATGGGTAAGATCAATGAACTGGCAGCACAATGTAATGCACAGGTGATACCTGCTGATGCAACGTCTGACGCTGATCTGGACGCGCTGATGGTAAAGAGCATGGAGATACTGGGTGGCAAAGTGGATTTCATTCTGCACTCGATAGGTATGTCGCCAAATGTGCGCAAGACTATTCCTTATACAGAAAGCAATCACGAGAACTTCCTGAAAACCCTTGATATATCAGCTTTGTCGCTGCACAGGGTGCTGCAGGCGGCCATGAAGGCTGACGCGATCAATGAGTGGGGGTCGGTGGTAGCACTGAGCTATATAGCTGCGCAGCGTACCTTCCCCGGTTATAACGACATGGCCGACGCGAAAGCGGTGCTGGAAAGCATTGCCCGCAGCTTCGGTTATCACTACGGCTTTAAGAAGAAAGTGCGTGTGAACACAATATCTCAGTCGCCAACGGTAACCACAGCAGGTTCCGGTGTATCGGGTTTTGATGTGTTCTACAGCTATGCTGATAAGATGTCGCCGCTGGGTAATGCCAGTGCCGAAGATTGCGCTAAGTACTGCATCATGTTCTTCAGCGACTATACGCGCATGGTGACCATGCAGAACCTTTTCCATGATGGCGGCTTCTCTAATACAGGAGTGAGTGCTATGATTGTGGAAGATCTCCAGAAAGCAAACGCATAATTATCATCTCAGATATTGAACTTATAAGGGCAGGGATGATCCCTGCCCTTGTATTGAGAAGAAACAATAAAAGAAGGCGCGATACGTTTATCAGGAGCAAGGAAGTAATATGAGGACGTTTTCAAAAGCAGCAGAACTCAGACAAAGGTGTAGGGGCATAGTAGCAGCGGCAACTCTGTTTGCGGCTGCAATGGTGCCGGTGGCGAGCCGTGCACAGGTGAATGGCGGTCAGTTTGCGTTTGAATTCCTGAGGTTATCAAATTCGCCCCATGTTTCCGCGATGGGCGGCATCAATGTGGCGCACCCCGGAAACGATATTTCGCTTGCGTTCCAGAACCCTTCGCTGATGCGTGCCGGCCTGCACAATCAGTTGCAGGTCAATTATAATGGTCTGTACGCCGGCATGAGTGCGTCAAACCTGCTGTACGGTTTCCATTCGGCCAAGATCAATACTTCTTTCTTTGGCGGCGTACAGTACATGAACTACGGCACCTTTAAATATACCACGGCGACGGGTGTGGAAGAGGGCGATTTCAAGGCGTCTGATTATGCGATAACGATGGGGGCTTCCCGCAGCTATGGGCAACACTGGCGTTATGGTGCTGCGCTAAAGATGGCACACTCGTCTTTATATACTACGAAAGCCACGGCCGCTATGATGGATGTGGGCGTGAATTATTACGATACTGCCTCGATGTGGGATATTGGTATTGTGGCAAAGAATATGGGCGTGATGCTGGACCGATATACAGCAGAGAATCCGGCCGAGCCGATACCGTTCGATCTTCAATTTGGTGTGTCGAAGCGATTCAAGCACCTGCCGCTGCGCCTGTTCTCTACCGTGCATCATCTGTATGAATGGAATATCCGCTATGATAATCCGGCCGACATACAGACCAATACACTGGTGAGCACCACCGACAGCAATACAAAGCAGAAAAGCTATTTTACCGATAAGTTGTTCCGACACTTCATATTCGGGGCCGAGATAACGCTGGGCAAGAAGATATCGGTGACCGGCGCGTATAATGTGCTGCGCAGGCAGGAAATGGCGCTGCAGACCATAAAGGGTGTAGCAGGGTTTTCATTCGGCGCAACGGTGGACCTTAAGAAATTCGTCATTCAATATGGGCGTTCGTATTATCATATATCAGGCCCGTATAACGAGATCGGCATCACGATGCGGTTGAATAAGTTGATGGGGCTGGGAACTACCGGCGAAAAGATCAACTGGAATGCCGACTACCTCGATTGGGATGTTCCTGCCAATTAGGCCATTCCCGTGGTGGCGCAAACCAGTAATAACGCACATGCACTACCTGTACCCCTACTCAAAAATTGCCTTTTTTTGCCCCTTAACGAAAGTCTAACTGCTATGCGTCAGTTACTCTAAACTCTTGTTAACTGATCTTCTGAAACCCTTTACTGGCATGGGATTTGAACAATGGAATCTGAATCAAAAAACAATTCAATTCCATGAAAAAGCAAATTTTACTCGGCCTTGTAATGGCAGCAACAACAACCGTTTTCGGACAGGTGACCCTCACCAAAGCAACTAACAACCCGGTAGCCGGCGACACATTCTATGGTTACTTATGCGACACGGCCCATGCGGGCAAGGGTGCATCGGGCGCATCAGTAATGTGGGACATGTCGGCATTGGTAAAGAACGATAGCGACACGACTTCCTATCTTACGTGTGCAGCAACTCCGTATTGCGACTCCTTTCCGGGAGCCAACATCGTGATGTTTCACGATAGCGAATATACATATGGCGTCTCAGGTGCTGACGGTATAGAACTGATGGGTGTATTCTCAGATGGTAGCCCTATCCTTTTCAGCGACCGCAGCACGCTTACCAAGTTCCCGCTTACCTACAATACCGTTGTAAAGGACACCTTCAGGGCGAAGATCAATATGATGGGTGCTGATCTGTACCTCAGCGGATACACCAACAGCATTTGCGACGCTTACGGTACGCTGAAGTTGCCGAACGGCACATTTAATAATGTCCTGAGGATGAAGTCTGTTCGCATCATCAAGGACAGTGTATACTTCATGGGTATGTCAAACGTGAACGTGCGCCAGACAGAAGAGTACTCTTGGTACATGTCCGGTTTCCACTCGCCGTTGCTGACAGTCAGCTACGATACCACCGGAAGTGCCACACCTTATGTAAGTGATGTGAAGTACTATAAAGCCACGCCACCGCCAAGTGTAGGTGTAGGTGAAGTGGTGTCTGCAGGTTCGGTACAGTCTGTGTTCCCTAACCCTGCTACTAATGAGATCACGGTGAGGGTAGATGTGCCAGTGCCGTCTAATGTAAGTGTATCCATCCTCAATATGGCGGGACAGGTAGTATACAGGGCAAACAACGAACAGCTGAAGACCGGAATAAATGAACTGGCTTTGCCCGTGCATATGCTGGGCGACGGTATGTATATGGTGCGCCTGCAAGGTGAAGGTGTTCAGCTTACATCGAGGTTCTCTGTGGTGAAGTAATGTATGAAAGCGTTCAAGAGTGGAAGCACATGCCGTGCTTCCACTTTCGTTTTTGAGTAATACCACAAAAGTGGTATTCGTGGTTGAGTGACAGTGGCATATGTTTGCAGTGGGAATAAGTTATGCCCGGAAGCGGGTGCATCAGCATATTTGCCTTTCACTATGATCTCAGAATTGCCTGCCTTTGCAGGCAATCGCTGTTTTATGGAATTGCAGGAGGGGTATTTATGGGGGCAAAAAGCAGTGCGCAACCTGCATGTGATGTATATGAAGTAATTTCACAGGGCTATGAAACGGGTGCTTTCTTTTTTCGGGTCAAGAGAACGGTTGCTGCCGTTGTTTGTTTTGATGCTGTATTGCACCGGTTCATTCGCGCAGCGCTATCATTTTCACAATCTGAGCGTTGAAGACGGCCTTTTACAGTCTCAGGCAACGTGCCTTGCGCAAGACAAGACCGGGAACTTATGGATAGGCACGCTGGGAGGGCTGTCGAGATTTGACGGACGGAATTTCACCAATTACAGCGTGCGTAATGGCTTGCTGCACAATATGGTGCGCGGGTTGGCAACAGACAGTCACAACAACGTATGGATAGGTAGTTCGGAGGGACTATCCTGTTTTAATGGACGGACTTTTAAGCACTACAGATTGCAAGGTGGTGTATCGAGCGGGCGCAATTATCAGCAGCAAATAGTGGTGGTGAATGATTCCGTTTGGTGGTGTGTGAATGGAGCACTTTACCTTGTGACCAATGGCGGAATAAGATTTGCAGAGACGCCCGGTCAGCCGGGTTCGGTATCTGCGATAGTGAATAGCAGTAACGGACTGCTGGCTGCAAAGAATGGTGAGTTGTTGCGCTATGCAGGTGGCAAATGGCGCGTAGTGTGGACTGTGCCTGAAGAACAGGTGGGAGGCACAGTTCATTTGTTCCGAGGTGCAGGCGGCACGGTGTTGATGACCGTGAGTGGCGCGGTGTATACCGTGGGAACGGGTGGTCCGAAGGTATTTGAAGTGTCGGGGAGTCCGCTGACAATAGCCGGGCTGATCACATCCGCCGCGGTGGATAACAATGGCGCGTGGTGGATTGGGACATCGAGTGGTGTGGTGAAAGCAGACAAGGATGTGTTGACTCTCTACAACCGGTCCAGCGGATTGACCGACAATACAGTAAACTATGTGCTGCGCGACAACGAAGGCAGTATGTGGCTGGCGTCGGACGGGCAGGGATTGTTCCGGTTCTCAGGTACACAGTTCACCGGGCTGGATGGAAGTACCGGTTTGCCGAGTGCACAGGTTATGGCACTTGCGGGTAACGGGCGAGATTCGCTGTTTTTGGGCACCTATGATGCGGGGTTATATGTTTTCAAAGATAAAAAGATAAGTCCGCTTTCATTTCCATCGAGCCCGGTACCGCCGGTGATGTCTTTGTGTTATGTGCCTTATTCAGGACTATGGATAGGAGCGAGGGGACGCGGTCTCTGGAACTATGACGGCGGCATCTTCAGGCAGTATGCGCAACCCGAGCATGCACTATTGTCGAACTATGTGAGCAGTCTTTATGTGGATACGTTCAGTCGCCTGTGGATAGGATTTACGAATGGTGTAATGGTTTTGGAGCAGGGTGAATTCAAACTTGCCGATACCAGCAACAGTCCTGTATATTCTTTCCTTACCATAGGCTATGACAGTACCTTGATAGCTACGGAGGGAGGGCTGCGGTTGTTTCATCAGGGTGAGGCGCGGCCGTTCGTCACGCGCACAATAGTGGACAGTTGTGCAGTGCAGTGTTTTCTGAAACGAGGCAGGGAGCTATGGTTTGGTAGCGGAGACAATGGTGTGCTAGTTTTTGAACTTGACACACGGAGGGTGCGTGTCATTGATAAAAGCTCGGGTCTGAGGTCGGACTTTATCTACAATATGGTAGCCGACAATGATGGGAATATCTGGGTGGGTACCGGGTTTGGGATACACAAGATCAGTTACCGGAAGGGAGGTGATCCGGTGGTGAATTTTTACGGTAAGGCACAGGGCATAATGGGCATGGAGAGCAACATCAATGCTGTGTTGAAACAGCCCGACGGCAGCTTATGGTTCGGGACTACGAATGGCGCGTTGCACTATGACCCGAACACCAAGGCAGTAACATCGTTGCCTACCCATATTGTACTGCAATCGGTGAAGATAGCAGGAGAGAGTGTGATAGACCCGCAATGGTATGACAGCCTCGATAACTGGTATGGAGTTCCGTATAGCCTGAAGTTGCCCTACAAGAAGAACAATATTGCCTTCACGTTTCAGGCGGTGACCCTGAGTGGTGCACAGCAGGTATTGTACCGATATCGCATTGAGGGAACGGATGCGCCATGGTCGGATTGGTCGACGGCCAATACAGTGACCTATTCGGCATTGCCGCCCGGCAAGTATGTGTTCAGGGTGCAGTGTCGCAGCGATGCCGGCATTACAACGCAAGAGTTGAGGTATGCTTTCGAGATTGTTGCGCCATTCCATAAAACATCGTGGTTCCGTTTTGTGGCATTGGGAGCCATGTTGTTGCTGGGTGTCTTCATTCAGTATAGTATAAGTAGCAGAAAGCAACGCAGAGAACGATTGTTGGCAAAACTGCGCGCTGAAGAGCAGGGCAAGATAAGAACGAGGACGGCAGAAGATTTTCATGATGAGATCGGTAATAAGCTAACTCGCATTAATGTCCTGACAAGCGTGCTGAAAACGAAACTGCCACTGACGCCAGAGACCACTCGTATATTGGGTCAGATAGAAGACAACACCGGTCAGCTATACAGCGGCACAAGGGATATCCTGTGGTCGTTGAAGCCGTCGAACGATGTGCTTTATGAGATACTATACCGGATACGTGATTTCGGGAACGAGTTGTTTCAGGATACAGACGTCCGATTTGTATTTACCGGCGACGACAGTAAGTGGCGTCAATACAGGCTGGACATGGAGATGAGCCGGAATTTGATCATGATCTTTAAAGAGGCGCTTAATAACGCCTTAAAGTATGCGCAGGCACAGCAGGTTTTGATGGATGTGACCTGGAAGTCGAAAAATACGCTACAGATAGTGCTGAAAGATGACGGGGCCGGGTTTGATGTACATGTGGCCCGAAAAGGAAATGGTCTTGCCAACATGCAAACACGGGCAGGCAGGTTGAACGGCAAACTATACATTGACTCGCGGCCGGGTAAGGGGACCATTATCACCCTGACCTTTAAAATACCTCAAAACAGGTGAGTGGCAGGATTTTAAATTGTTGGAAATTTGCATAAATAATCAGCTATGAAGAGAGATCTGGACATAAAGGTGGCGATCATAGAAGATGACGAAACAATAAGGGAGGGATATGCTTTCCTGATAGGGAATACTGCCGGTTACAAGATCTGCGGTACGTATCCGTCCTATGAAGATGCTGCGAAACATATTGCGCAGGACGACCCTGATGTGATATTGCTGGATGTGGAGTTGCCGGGTATATCGGGTATAGACGCTTTGCCAAAACTTAAGAAGGTGCTGCCCGATACCCACATTCTTATTTTGACCGTGTATGAACAGGAGTTACTGATATTTCGTGCACTGGGTAACGGTGCAGCAGGTTACCTCACCAAGAACACTCCACCGGAAAAGATCGTATCGGCGATACATGAAGTGATGGAGGGTGGCGGCCCGATGAGTGCGAACATAGCACGGATGGTGATCTCTTCCTTTAAAAGAAATGACGCGTCACCTCTTACGCGCAGAGAGACAGAGATATTGGAACAGATAGCTACAGGAAAGAGTCGTAAACGAATTGCCGATGAGTTGTTTATCGATCTGGAGACAGTGAAATCGCATATAAAAAACATCTACCACAAGCTGGATGTACATTCGAAAGCGGACGCTATCAAGGCAGCGCGGGATAACAAGTTCATTTGAAAGACCGATCTGATAAAAAGAGAGGGCTGCCAACCGGCAGCCCTCTCTTTTTATATTCATTCAGCTGTTCCGTTATTCAGAACGCTTAATGAGCTTTTCTGTTTTCAGCAGGTTGTTTGATGTATCGAACACTGAGATCATGTACAAACCATCGGCAAGATGAGCGACATTGATCTCTTTAGTGTCAGGCATGTTGATGAGTACTTTGCCGTCGACGCTTGTAACCACCACCCTCGCAGCAACAGGGCAAGCAATGTGCACAGTCTGGTTGGCAGGATTAGGGAATATGCTGACATCGATGTTGTTTACATTTTCAACTGCAGTAGGGCCACCACCCACAACGTAGGCTGCGCTTACTGCCTGACAACCGTTGGTATCGGTAACTGCAACTTTGTAGCTGCCAGCGCCGGTTGATGGTGTCATGTATGAAGTGGCACCCGGGATAGCAACGAGGTTTTTGTACCATTGGTAGGTAATATAGTAGTTGCCTGTTTTCACGGCGCTGCCTGTGAACGAAATTGGCGGATCAGGCAATGGCACCTGAGACACGGCTATCGGGCCGGTAGATGCAGTGCAGCTTGACGGAACGGAGATCGTACATGAGTAGTTGCCCGGAGTGGTTGCGTTGTAGGTAGGATTGGTTGCACCTACGATAGCACTTGTGTTGAAGTACCACTGATAGCTGATGGCGTATCCGAGAGATGACGCTGATGTGGACAACAGTGAGCTGCCACCCCAGCAGAACTTAGCAGGAGTGAGTGCGACAACTGTTGGCGATGCAACCACGTTCACTGTTGTATCTGCTGCCGTCATGGACGTGCAACCGGTAGTGGTATTTGTGACACGAACCCTGTAGCCGCCGGTAGTATTGGCGATGTATGCTGCGTTGGTAGCACCAGCGATGGCGGTGCCATTGCGGTACCACTGGTAAGCGAAGCCGGGAGCAGCAGAAAGAGCGACAACGCCACCAGAGCAGAACAATGTAGGTCCGCCCGGAGTGATCGCTGCGTTCGGCAATGGATTAACCGCAACGTTGACGATAGCAGTTGTAGTGGTACAGCCTGTTGGTTCGGAAATAACGACATGGTAGCTTTCAGCGATCGAGGTCGTGTAAGATGACGTTGTGGCGCCAGCTATCGGGCCTGCGCTGTTGTGCCACTGATAAGTATAGCCGGTTCCGGTTGCTGCAGATAATGTCACGCTTCCGCCTGTACAGAAAGTAAGAGGACCTGAAGCCGTAACAACGTTAGACGGAGCAGGTACAATCGTAATGGTGGTAGGTGCTGAAGTTGCAAAACAACCTGCGCCGTTTGTGATGCGTACTGTATAGTTGCCGCTTGTGAGCGCAGTATAGGTGCTAGCTGTTGCACCAGCGATGGCACTTCCGGCCAATTCCCACTGATATGAAAGTCCGACACCTGTATTAGCATTGAGCGCGACACCTGTTCCTGCACAACCCGTTGTGGAGCCGCCCGGAACCGTTATAGTTGCAGTTGCAGGAACAACAGATACGTTCTGGATAGGAGAAAGCGTAGAGCAACCTGCCGCTACACTTACGCGTACCTGATAAGTACCGCCGGTACCCGTGGTGTATGTTGGTGTAGTGATGCCCGGAATGAGCACGCCACCATTGTACCACTGGTAAGTAGCACCAGCTGCCGCGCTTGAAGTGAGTGTAACAAAATCTCCGGGACACAGAATAGTATCACCTATCGGAGATATGAGCGCCACAGGAGCTGCGATGACCGTAACATCTGTAGTGCGGATACAACCTGTGCTCAGTGTATAGGTGATAGTGGTGATGCCACCGGATATGCCCGTGAGCGCACCAGTGCCGGCAACGATGGTGCCGACAGCAGGATTGCTGCTGCTCCATGTTCCACCGGCATCGGAGTTTGTCATTGTAACTGTAGATGCAGGGCAGATAGTAGTTGAACCACCGATTGTCGCAGGCAGCGGGTTCACGGTGAGTACTCTTGTGCGTACACAGCCGTTTGTAGGATGTGTGTAAGAGATGGTTGTGATGCCTACCGCAACCGAAGAGATAAGTCCGGTGCCTGCACCTGCAGTTGCCACTGCTGTGTTGCTGCTGGTCCAGGTACCTGCGCCGGGTGTTGAAGCGAACGTGACGGTGTTGCCGATACAAAGCGCATTAGTAGTAGGTGTGAATGCAGTTGGTGTAGCATTTACCGTCATCTGGTAAGTGCGGAAGCAACCGGTTGAGAGAGCGTATGTAATAGTTACTGTGTTGGCAGATACACCACCCACAACGCCGCCACCTGCACTTACTGTGCCAACGGCTGCGTTGCTACTGGTCCATGTGCCACCAGGTGTTGCCGAGTTCAGTGTTGTTGTGGCGCCTGTACAAACGGTATTGCTGCCTGTAATGGCGGCAGGCAATGGGTTGACTGTTACTACCGCGGTGCGTGTACAGCCGTTGGTGCCGAAGCATGTGATTGTTGCAGTGCCTGCAGCAACGCCGTTAACGATACCTGATGATGAACCTATGGTTGCAACCGCAGTGTTGCTGCTGCTCCATGTGGCGCCCAGGCTAGAAGTGCTTAGTGTTGTGTTGGATCCTGCACAAACGGAAAGCGAACCTGTGATTGTGTTTGGTGCCGGTTGTACGGTTACGACTACTGTAGTGAAGCAGGCAGAAGAAGGGAGTGTGTATGTTATAGTAGTTGTTCCACCTGCAAGACCCACACCTGTAACCACCCCAGAAGATGAGCCGACGGTAGCTACAGCAGGTGTGCTGCTGCTCCACGTGCCACCGGGGGTAGTGTGGCTGAGTGCAGATGTAATGCCGGGGCAAAGTACAGTTACTCCACTGATAGCACCGGGAGTAGGGTTAACTGTGAGTACAGCTTCTCGGAAACACAGTGCAGGAGGTATACTGTATGTGATATTAGTTGTGCCCACAGCAATGCCGGTGAAAGTTCCGGGAGGCGCCATAGTTGCAAATCCGCCCGGCGTCATAGTCCATGTACCGCCGGCAGGTGATGAAGAAATGGTTGTGGTATTTCCTACACATGTCACCAGTTCGCCGGTGAGAGGCGCCGGGAGTGGGTTGATCGTTACGGTATTGGTTACTGAACAACCTGTAACAGGCATTGTGTAGGTTACGGAAGCCACGCCCGGAGCCACAGGTGTGATAATGCCGGTAGAAGAACCAATTGTGTAAACGGAAACATCACCGCTGGTCCACGTACCGGTACCCACAGGAGGGGTAGGGTTGGTAAGTGTGCTGGTGGATCCCATACACACAGAAGTGACACCGAAAATGTTATCCATGGGATTAACAGTTACCACGACGGTGGAGAAGCAGCCCGAGCCAAGTACATAGGATATGGTTGCCGTTCCTGATGGAGCAGTAGACCATGCGTATATACCGGTAAGAGAGCCGATGGTAGCAACGGTCACGTCGCTGCTGCTCCATGTGCCACCCGGGGTGGCACAAGAAAGCATGATTCCTGGTGCGAAATAGCAGATATCGAGGTCGCCGGTTATGGGTGCAACACCTGCAGTAACGTTGATAGTTGTGGTGCGGAAACAACCCGTAGGTAGAATGTAGCTTACTACCGTTGTGCCGGCGGTGACGCCGGTGAAGACACCGGTTACGGTATCGATGGTGCCGACTGCCGGAGCAGAACTACTCCATGTTCCGCCTGCAGTTGTGTTGGTCAGTGAAAGTGTTCCGGAAACGCAGATAGAAGTTCCGCCTGCAATAGGAGCGGGTAGGGGATTAACGGTGAACGCGATGACGCGGAAACAGCCTGATGGCAAAGTGTAAGTAATAGTTGTTGTGCCACCTGTGAGCCCTGACACGAGACCGGTTGTTGCACCGATAGAGGCGATGCCGGGGAAGCCGCTGTTCCACAGTCCGCCTGCTGGTGAGGAAGTAAGCGTAACGGTTCCGCCCTGACAAATGTTGTCGAGGCCGGTGATGCTGCCCGGTATGGGGGTAACCGTAACTACCGCTGTGGCCACACAGCCGGAAGGCAGCGTGTAGCTGATGGTGGCGGTACCCACGATGAAGCCATTGATGTAGCCCGGAGTAGCGGCAGCGTCAGCCACAACAGGGTCGCTGCTGCTCCATGTTCCTCCCGGAACAGGGTGACTAAGTAATGTCGAAAGACTTTCGCAGATGGTAAGTGTTCCGGTGATAGGAGCTACAGCCGTTACTGTCACCACAGCCGTGGCGATGCAACCGGATGCTGCGGTATACGTGATGCCTGCTGTGCCTGCGGAAATACCTGTGACAATACCAGATGTACTACCTATCGTTGCAACTAAAGGAGACGAACTGCTCCATGTGCCGCCAAGGGTGTCGTGTGTCAATGTCGAAGTGGTGCCGGTGCAGACAGTCAGCGTTCCTGCTATTGGCGCCGGTAATAGGCAAGGAGGTGTCCAACGGTAAACCTGGTCAGCAGCCGGTGTGCCGAAGATGAAATCTTCAAAAGCAGGGAAGAGCAGTGGAGTTGGGCTTGGTCCTTCGTCAGAGAGCGTTTGCCAGTCTGAGACGTTATCGTTAGAGATACCAATGGTTGCATCGGTGAATATTGCTGATGAAGTGCCATAATGGAAATCTATCCTGTTTGACGTTTCGTAAAGTTTTACCTGAAAATTGAGCGTGCCGAAACCGACAAGCGATTCGAATGCGTTCCATTCAACCGTGAAGACCCTGTTTGGCGCAACGCCTGTGGTCTGGTAGTATACGCTACCGGCAGTGAAGCCCTCGATGTCATCCCAGAATGGCATGATCCAGCCGGGGCCGTCAATGAGGAAGGATAGGTTCGTCCAGTCGATAGCCGGGGAGTTGGATAGAGAGATCCAGCCGTTTGTACAGATGGACGTTGTGGTATAAGGTGTACCGCAATAGTTGAATGTGAAGCCAATAGGAACGGAAAGTTCTGTAACATCGTCATCGCTGAGGAGTGGCAGCATAGTTCCTGAACCGGCAATACTGGAATACGGTGCCGTGAAGGCTGAGAATCCGTAGGATGCAGCGGTCTGCGCCTGGCTGTAAATGCCCGCACAAATCAACGTAAGTAGCAAAAAGATCTTTTTCATAAACAATTTTTTGTCCGTAATTCGGAACGATCGGGTTTAGCAAAATATACAATACCCAATCCGCCTTGAGGGGAATTGGGGAAAATGACATACAAATGTATTGTAT
>JACSRV010000065.1 GCA_014879545.1 Chitinophagaceae bacterium
ATAAAAAACAAAAAATTATGAAGAAAATCCTTTTTGCATTCGTTTGCCTGCTCGCATCGTCATCCGTTTTCGCACAAGAACTCCCAACTACTCAGGTTAAGGACGTGAACACAGGTAAGAAAGTGCCATTTAACCAGATCTTCGAAAAAGGTAAAGTTACCGTTGTGTCCTTCTGGGCAACATGGTGCGTTCCCTGCAAGAAGGAGATCAAGAACATTACCATGAAACTCCCTGAGTGGAAAAAGGAAGTTGACTTCAACTTCATCACCATGTCAGTAGATGAGGCTCGTGCCGAAGGGTTGGTGCGCACTTACGCCATCTCTCAGGGCTGGTCGTTCCCTTACTTCATCGACCCGAATGCTGATCTCAAACGCTCACTCAATTTCCAGTCGGTTCCCTTTACCCTCATAATAGACAAAGAAGGTAAAGCTGCATGGAAACACATAGGCTACGAAGAAGGTGGCGAGAACGAAGTATTTGCCAAAGTAAAAGAGTTGTCAGCTAAATAATTATCATATACCGAACGCAAAAACGAGGCGCCGTAAACGCCTCGTTTTTTATTGTTATATAACCAAACAAGGAATGGATATTTTTCTGAAAACCATTCCTAAATCATTATTTTTGTTCTCTTTATATTTGTCCAATGTTGCAGGTTACCGTAAACGAAAAGAAAACATATAACATCGACCATAAAAACGATACCATCGAGATCAATGGCAACTCCGCCACTCCCGACATATCGTTTCAGCCGAACGGGCTGATCAGTGTGCTCCTCAACAACAAGAGCTACACTGCCATCATTGAGTCGGTCGATACAAAAGCAAAATCGGTTTCGCTGCGCGTGAACGGACAACTGTACACCACCACTATTCAGGAACCTATTGACCTGCTGCTCAGTAATATGGGTCTCGACCTGAAGTCAATGCAGAAAGCCGAACCCGTGAAAGCCCCCATGCCCGGGCTGGTACTTAAAGTGCTGGTGGAGCCCGGTCAGCAGATAAACAAAGGTGATGGCCTGGTGATCCTCGAGGCCATGAAAATGGAAAATATCCTCAAGGCTACCGGTCCTGCTACCGTAAAGGCAATTAAAGTCACTGAACGTACCGCCGTTGAAAAAGGTGCGGTTTTGATAGAACTGGAATAAATATTCTTTTTCCCAATGGGGAAGGCACTGGCACACAACATATCGCGTCTATCGGTCAGATTTGGTCTGCTGCTGTTGCTGTTTACTGCTGCCCTACCTTCCTGCCGCAACAATGAATCCGGCAAAATGCTCGGCAAATGGCGCTCTGTTCGTGTGGTCAACCACGATCGCGACCACTTCTTCAGCCGCAGCCGTCTGTTCCTCGACACAATGGGAAAAGGAAACACAGACGCAGTAAACCGGGCCATATACGGTGTAGTAAATATGGACAGCCTCCGCCAAGAACTCCGCATGCAGTTCGACAGTGCATTTGCCGCACAAATGAGCATAGACACACAAAGCGAGATCGTTTTTAATGCCGACAGCTCTGTCATCTTCAACTTTCCCGGCAAAACGGAAAAAGGCACATGGTTTCTCGATAAAGATAATGTACTCGACATACTTGAAACCAATGAACTCGGCCTTACTGAACACGTCCGCATACAGGTCGCCCGCATCGACAAAAACGAAATGACCCTCACTTTCGTAAAACAAATAGAAGAAGACCTCGCAGATACTTCATTTGTTACCTTCAGAAGGCAAAAAAATTAACCTGTTTCGTAGTACATTTGCAACTTCTTACAATGGTTTCAAAGTAACTTTAAAATAAATACACAGCAACATACTATGCGTACAATACCATTACGTCAGGCACTCAGGGAAGCAATGGAAGAAGAAATGCGTCGCGACCCACGCGTATTCCTTATGGGAGAAGAAGTGGCACAGTACAACGGGGCCTACAAGGTAAGTCAGGGCATGCTCGATGAATTCGGCGCACGCAGGGTCATTGATACCCCTATCGCCGAACTTGGCTTCGCTGCCATCGGTGTTGGTGCCGCTATGAACAATACCCGCCCCATCGTTGAATTCATGACGTGGAACTTCGCTGAACTGGCGATAGACCAGATCGTGAACCACGCTGCCAAAACCGTATCTATGAGTGGTGGTCAGTTCACCTGCCCTATCGTCTTCCGCGGACCAAACGGTTCTGCAGGTCAGCTCGGCGCGCAGCACTCACAAGCATTCGAAAGCTGGTACGCCAATGTGCCCGGCCTCAAAGTTATCTCAACCATTAATCCTTACGATGCAAAGGGGCTGCTTAAAGCCGCTATCCGCGACGAAGATCCGGTTGTATTCATGGAAAGCGAATCATTCTACGGCGACCTCGGCCAAGTGCCCGACGAAGAATACATCATCCCTATCGGCAAAGCTGATGTGAAGCGCGCCGGTACTGATGTAACCATCGTCTCTTACAACAAGATGATGAAAGTAGCTATGGCCGCTGCAGAAGAACTGGCTCACGAAGGTATCAGCGCCGAAGTGATCGACCTCCGCACCATCCGCCCGCTCGACTGGCATACCATCGTAGAGTCTGTTAAGAAAACAAACCGCCTCGTGATAGTTGAAGAGCAGTGGCCTTTCGGCAGCATCTCTTCAGAGATCAGTTACCGCGTGCAGAAAGAAGCATTCGACTACCTCGACGCGCCTATCCGCCGCATCTGCTCGGCCGATGCAAACATGCACTATGCACCAAACCTCGTTGCAGCCTACCTGCCCGACGTTCCACGCACAGTGAAACTCATTAAAGAAGTTATGTACCTCGCCAAATAAGCGATCAAATACTATAAAAATGAAGCCTGCAAGACATCTTGCAGGCTTCATTTTTATCATCAACCAGACCGGACGAACTGTATAGACCGGTTCACTGTTACTCAATCACCCGCACCTCCACCTGCATATCCGGCTTCACCTGCATGATGCCGGTCACCAACACTGTATCACCTGTCGAAATACCGTTTAATATCTGAACCTTATCGCTTGTGCGGGCTCCCAGTAGCACAGGTGTCATCATAGCCTTGCCATTCTTCACCACAGCCAACATCTTCTCCCTATTGGTCGGTATCACCGCTTGAGACGGCACCATCAAAGCCTGATCATTTTGCCCGAACGGCAACACTATGTGCGTGAATGCACCTGCCCCCAGTTTGTTATTTCTGTTGTCGGTAACAGCGCGCACCTTCACAGTGCGTGTCGCTGAGTTGGCCGTAGGCTCTGTAGCAGCAATGGTTGCTGTGAACGTATCTGCCTGACCCGACACGGTAAAGCGCAAGTGCTTACCCGGCTTCAGTTCACTGCGGTATTGCTCCGGCACATTCATATCCATCTTTAGCTGGCCGGTCTGCTGTAGCGTTGTGATAACTGTTGCTGGCGTCACCACCGCACCCACACTCACATTCCTGATGCCCGTGCGACCAGAGAACGGTGCGCTGATAGTGGTCTTGCGCAACTGCGCTTCGGCATAGGCTATGTCCGCCTCAATAGACTGTATCTGTGTGGTAGTGGTCTCATACTCCTGCTGGCTGATGCCACCCACCTCAAGCAGCGCTGCCTGTCTGCCTTTTATCTTCACCTGCAATTCTCGCTGTGCCCGAAGCTTCTGCAGTTGCGCCTTCATATCTTCATTATACAGCTGCACCAACACCTGCCCCTGGCGCACCTCCGCCCCCTCTTTAAAGGATATCGACGTTATCCTCCCCGATACCTCAGGCATCACGCTCACCTCCTCATTCGGCAGCAACGTACCGGTAGTTGTATAATTATCCTGAAAAACCACCGGCTTTACCACAATGCCCTCAGCATGCAGCACCTTAGGCCCCTTTGGACCTGCAGCAGCGGGTGCTTGCTTCTTTTCCTTGCATCCGGGCAGCAGCAGCACGCCTGCAACGGGCAGTAATATTCTGGCGATCCGGCTGATATGTGTTCTCATTTCCCGGCAAAGATATTCACCAGGCACCATCTGCCGCACATCTTTCTTTTATTGCGGCATAACCTTAACGCTTCTATATCCGTATTTTTGCAACCACCCGATGGCGAATGCAGATAGTGCTGCTCACTCCCGAAACTGAAATGCCACACGAGACCGGCATTGTAAACAGCCTCTTCGCTGCAGGACTGCAGCGGTTGCATCTGCGTAGGTATGGGGCCACTGAGGCACAGATCATACAGTACATTTCGGCTATACATCCGCAGTTTCACCCACGCATTGTTGTTCATAGCCACTATCACCTCTTGCATGACCTTCACCTCTATGGCATCCACCTCAATACCGCTACCCGTCTTTCGCCCGCTGTATCAGCAATGACTTCCGGTATTCCTGCCGAAAAAACATCTACGTCATTCCATAGCTGGCTGGAGGTCATTGACAACACCGTCCCTTACCGCTACGTCTTCATAAGCCCGGTGTTCAACAGCATCTCTAAACCCGGCTATCTCGCCGGCATAGATCGCACACAATTGCCTGCTATAAGGGCACAACAGAAAGCATCCGGCAGCGCCCCGGCCATTTACGCGCTCGGAGGCATTGATCACTCCAATATTATCACACTGAAAAACGATGGGTTCGATGGCGCCGCGTTGCTGGGCAGTATCTGGCAGGCACAAGATCCTGTCCGGGCATTGACCAATATCCTCGAACTGCTGAAATAAACGCACTAAGCAGGCACGCCATTCATGCCCTCCCGCAAATGACTGACGCGGCCAAAACCCAGTTGCTGCAACATCAGCACAGCGTGTTTGCTGCGCACACCTGTGGTACAATACACCACTGTATGTTTCGCCGGGTCCAGCTTACCCGCTTCCGCCTCCAGTCGCCACATAGGTATGTTCACGCCACCTATATTGGCAAGCGCATGATCTTCTTCAGTGCGCACATCCACCAGCTGCACATCGCCCGTACTGAGTAGTTGTTGCAGTTCACCGTATGTCAGTTGTGTTGGTGGCACTGCACATTGTTCAGGCAAGCTGCCCGGTAATTCCCTTATATTTCTGTTGGCTTCATTGGCGGCAAACGAGAACATGCTCGTCTGCATGGTCAGCACATCCATTACCAACAACTTTCCCGAAAGCACCACACCGGCTCCGGCCAGCACCTTTATCACTTCATTTGCCTGTATCGCACCTATTATTCCGGGCAGTGTGGCCACTACACCTATTTCGGCGCAGTTCGGCGATTCCCCTTCGCCCGGTGGCTCAGGAAACAAACATCGGTACGTTGGCCCGCCTTTGTAATTGAATACGGATACCTGCCCTTCAAATTTGAATATCGCCCCTGACACCAACACCTTGCCCGTTATCACACAGGCATCGTTAAGCAGGTAACGGGTCGCGAAATTATCAGACCCATCCACCACTATATCATAATCGCGGCACAGGTCAAGCACATTGCTGCGATCCACAAACACCTCGTGCAGCACAAAGTGCACATACGGATTCATCCTTCCCAATTTCTCGGCCGCAGTGGCTGCCTTTCCCTTGCCTATATCTTCTGCGCCATACAATACCTGCCGTTGCAGATTGCTCACATCCACCGTATCACCATCAGCTATACCTATCGTACCTACACCCGCAGCCGCAAGGTATTGCAGCACCGGGCAACCCAGGCCGCCTGCACCAACCACCAGCACACGTCCCTCCTTCAGCCGCTCTTGTCCCTCGCGGCCTATCTCCGGCAACATCACCTGCCGGCTGTATCTCGATATTTCTTCGCTGGTCAACACCCCGCACCTCCATTTAGTATCCCCCAATTCCCAACTCCTAATTCCTAATTCCTAATTCCCAACTCCTAAACCCCACTTCTCCCAATCCTTCCAAACTGCCTTGTATCCCTTCCGCTCTATCATCTGTTTCACCTCCGCTGCAGACCGGCTATCATCTATCTCAAATTGTTCCAACGACTCAGGCTCCACAGTGTAGCCACCCGGATTGGTCTTCGACCCGGCACTTATAGTTGTTGCGCCCAACTGAATAATGTTGTCTCTGAACAATTCGCCCTCCCTTGTTGATACCGACAACTCTATCTCTTCATTGTATATCCGCCACGCGCATATCAGTTGCACGAGTTCCCTGTCGCTTATCGCCACCTTTGGTTCTATCAGCCCTTCCGCCGGTCGCAACCTCGGGAAGGAAATACTATACCTGGTCTGCCAATACTTCTTCTCCAGGTAGCTCACATGCAACGCAGTGAAAAAGTTATCAGCACGCCAGTCCTCCAGACCTATCAGTACACCCAATCCTATCTTGTGTATTCCTGCCCTGCCCAGTCGGTCGGGCGTATCAAGGCGGTAGTAGAAGTTAGATTTCTTACCCTTCGGATGATAGTCTTTATAATGCTCTTTGTCGTAGGTCTCCTGGTAAACAAGCACCGCATACACACCCTCGTCCTTCAATCGCTTGTACTCTTCTTCTTCCAGTGGCTGCACCTCTATAGAAATGTTATCAAAATGTGGTTTCAACACCCTTATCGCATCCACCATATAGTCAACCCCCACCGTCTTGTTCGCCTCACCGGTCACCAGCAGCACATGCCCGAAACCCTGCTCTTTCAGGTGCAGCGCTTCCTGCAGTATCTCTGTGCCCGTCAATGTACGTCGACGCAGTTTGTTGTCCAGACTGAATCCGCAATACGTGCAGATGTTCTGGCACTCATTTGAGAGGTACATTGGTGCATACAACTGAATCGTCTTGCCAAAACGCTTTTGGGTGATCGCCTTGCTCATTTGCGCCATCTGCTCCAGATAGGGCGCCGCCGCCGGAGAGATCAAAGCCATAAAGTCTTCTGCAGTGCGCTTCCTCGCATGCAGTGCACGCTCCACATCAGCAGCAGTCATCGAGTAGATCCTGCTCAATACTTCCCCTCTGTCGAAGCTGTCAAATACCTCCCTGAACATACCACAAATGTAGCCAACTTACAGGATAACGAAACGACAGCAACCTGTCGCCGCCGTCACTTTATCTTATCTCCCTATAAGACGATACCCCGCATTGCTGCGGGGTATCTGATATGTTTTAAATTTAAAAGATCGGTAATGATCTACTCGGCAAGCATTACAGTTACCGTTTCAAATTTCTTATTACCTGCATCCATCAGCGTTAGCCTTACTATCGATGGACGGGCCACTTCAGCGGGCAGCGATACGCTCAACCCGTTCAGACCTTCTTTCGCATCAATGTTTGCGGTATATATCACCCTTCCGGTCACATCGGTACCCACCAGGGTCATAGCCTGCTCTCTTTCGCTTACAAAATCAAAATGGAAACTTCCGTTCGTCGGGTTAGGATATACCACTACTTTTCCGGTGGCAATTTCTTTCACGGCTATCGGCTTCGCCTCTACTATCACTGTCACAGTAGTATAACCGGCATTACTTCCATCGGTCCCCTTTATTGTGAACTCGTCACGACCGGTAAAACCGGCATCCGGTGTGTATGTAACGCCCGTCGGCACTACAGAAACACCCTTCATCTGTGCGCTGCCTTTAAGTCCTGTCAGTCTGCCATGAGCAGCTTCAAGTCCTGTTTCCCATGTATATGCCGATGGCATAGCCGCAGTTACCTGCATACCCAGCACATCATCCAGTTTCACAGTTTCTCCTTCATACATGCGCACCACTTGCGTAGTACCGCCATTGAAAGCGCGCGAACCAAAAGTACTTGAACCTACTGCCCTTACTACCGAATTACCATTGTCTGCTATCACCAACTCACCGCCCGGCATTATTGCAAGGCTGCTCGGCAGATAAACATCTGCTTCGGTGGCAGCACCGCCGTCACCGGTATAGCCGCGCAATCCTGTACCGGCAACCGTATTGATATAGTTATCCGTGCCCACTTTACGCACGCGGTAGTTGTCATAATCACATATATACAGTTCACCACAGGCGTTCAGCGTGATACCCCATGGTCCCCAAAGTGTTGCCGATCCTCGGGGCACACCATCGCCCGAGAATCCACCCGCTCCCGTACCTGCATAAGTTGTTATAGTACCCGATCCGTCAACCTTGCGGATACGGTTATTCCACGCGTCAGATATGTAAACATTTCCGGCACAGTCAGCTGCCAGTCCGCGCGGATTGTTCAGCGATGCCGCCGTTGCCGGTATGCCGTCACCGTTATAGGTGCCCGCATGGTTACCCGCAAAACGTGTTATTGTCCCTCCGGCATCCACCTTACGAACAGTCTGACTGCCACGATCTGCGATATACATATTATTCGAACAGTCAAAAGCCACACATATCGGATGGGTAAGCGCAGCTGCAGTCGCAGGTCCGTTATTGCCAAACGCAGCACCCTGCCAGCCTCCATGCAGTCCGTTCCCTGCAACTGTACTGATGACACCTGTTGTCAGGTTCACCTTTCTGATCCGCTCATTGAACATATCAGAAATATAAAGGTTGCCATCCGGCCCCACGGTCACGCCCGCCGGCTTGTTCAACTGCGCGCTCACGGCACTGATGCCGTCACCGTTATAACCGGCCGCACCCGTTCCTGCTATCGTAGTGATAGTTCCGGATGTACTCACTTTACGTACCACATGGCTGAAGTAATCTGCTATGTACACATTACCGGCAGCATCTGCAGCCACAGCATACGGATACCTCATCATCGCCTCACTGGCAGGTCCGCCATCACCCGAATAGCCGGGGATATGATTACCAGCAAGCGTTGATATTGTTGTACCGGGCGTGCACTGCGCACCGGCAAAAAAAGACACACCCGAAAGGGCAAGTGCAAGTCCGAACTTCAGATAGCTCTTTCTCATAAAAAAACAAGGGGAAATACGTTGCTCATAAAATTACTTCTTTATTTGGCTTACACATACCCCTTCCCAGTCATTAACAAGAAATTAAAACAAATTGGGTAGTGTCTCAGTTTGAAAATACATGCTTGACCGACTAAGCACAAACCTGTGTACCTTTATTGCATGGCAAAGCAAGCTAAAAGACCAAAGGACGCAAATCAGTTAGCAAAGCTAATTGCAGACATAGCCACAGGCGAAAAGGAAGACACACCAGCACCAAGTCAAAAGAATGCTGCTGCTGTCGAATTAGGACGGCTCGGCGGATTAAAAGGGGGCAAAGCAAGGGCAAATAAGCTAAGCCCTGAACAACGCAAGGAAATAGCTAAGAAAGCTGCCGAAAAAAGATGGAAAGCTAAATAGAGTTTTTATCAAATAGACTTGCTTGAAATGGTATACCGAATTCTTTAGCGTATTTTACCCTAAACTCATGCCATGTAGAACAGGTTTTCATTATTCTAATAGCATCGTCTCTAAACTCTTCTATTTTTTTCTGCCCATCTTCGTACAGAAACTGAAACAGTTTAAACTTCCTTGCAAATCCAAACATCAAAGGGTTTCTTTCCCTGAGTGCTGGTAGTACTTCTTTTGCAAATCTGCCGTAAATCAGTTCAATAGTCCAAACACCAACAATAGGTGGCTTTATAAAGCTATTAGGGTCTTTATCTGTCCATTTATTCAGCCTGTATATTTCTTTATAAAACGGTATGGCATTCGGGAATTTTGGAGCGTATGGCAACTTGAAATCTGAAACAATGCGCTTTAATTCATAAACTGATGTTTCCTTCCCGTTAAGCAGCAGAAATTTTATCTTTTCGTCTGCTTCTTTCTTGGCTTTAGCCTCTTTAGCTGTTAGCGCGTCAGCACCTTCAACTAATGACTCCATAAGCGCATGTCTCAATAGCGTGCTTTCTGCAATTTCATCCGCTTTAGTTTTGATCTGGGTTTTGTCCTGTTCTTTCATAATTACTAATTGTATATTTCAATTTTAAGTTTTCTCGCTATATCCTCAAGGGATGCCGGGCTGTTCCATTGCATATCAATTCTATACAAGGCCTGTTTTATATCGGGCATCTGCCGTTTAGTTCTAGGCCACACCATTCTGTCGGTCGCTCCTTGGTCGTAAGCGTTATAGATGTAGATAATACTGGGGTGTACATGGTTAGCCTTTGCAACTTCCTTGATGTATTCGTAATCCATCAAATACAACCTAACATTTTCCAGTTTCGATGCAGAAAATAAATACTCCCTTGCGAAATTGTCAGCTTCTGTTTCTGCTGCATCTAATGACAGCGAAACTTCTTGGTCTACGGTAACATGATATTGATTTTCCTTGATTTTACCCCAGTCAAACAGTACATGGTATAGCTCATGTATTAAGCAATGCCACAGCGTAGGATAAAACCCTTTGTAATCAGTTAGCGCTATGCAAGGCTTCCCATTTACAGAGAATGTTGCACCCCTGAGATGGAGTGCTGACATCGGCGCACGATATACAACAGTAATACCTAGTTTAAAAAGAGATTTGATGACGTTTATCAACCCGTACTCAACATTTGTTGAATGCCACCGGATTTGTGGGAAATAATCTATTAGAGCTTGTCTATCGTAATGATACGGGTTATCCAGTTTAGATGCTAAAGATTTTACCGAAGTCAACCAAAAGTCCCTCGTGTGCATTTTTTTAGGGACGACAATTCCCGCACTAAAAGCTGTTTCAAAGGATCTCTTTTTGTATTCAAAAATTGAATCAAAGCCAAAGAAATTCACAATGCGCTTTTCTATTTCCGCATAGTCACTGATGTCCTCAATGAACCCTGATTTCTTTAAAACGATAAGGTCGAAATTTTCCCTGATGAACTTCTTTTTATTGGCAGCACTCTCATCATTTTCAGAATTCTTTTCAAGCTGCGAAATGTGTTTTTTAATTAAATCTTCAGTCGGAACATTTAAAAAAACCGCCAGGTTGTGTAGGTTTGCCAGATTAGCTCTTTTTTGTGTCCCATCCAGTATACCCAGTAAAGTCTTTCGTTCCATTTGCAGCATTTTAAGAACTGAAGTTTGATTTACCCCCAGTTCGAACATTCTCTTTTCAAACATTTCGCGCAAAGTCTCCTCTTTAAAAATGCCCCGTAAAAGCGCATCAATATCACTAAATTTATTCTTGTCGTTGCTATCCATTTATTAAAATAGGTAAATATACCTAACAAATTTAAGCGTATTTTTTCGAATTATCAATACATTTGTGTTAAAAAAGGTAAAAAAACCTCAAAATAATTAAAACTGACATTATGCTTGACTGTTCAAGAAAAGCATTATCTTTACATCGTAAACGTCGAAACAATGAACAAGCTGCCAATCGAAAAGCGCAAGCAAATAATTAACCTGTTAGTTGAAGGCAATTCACTGCGCGCTACAACTCGCATATGTGATGTATCCATCAACACAGTTACAAAACTATTGGTGGACATTGGTAAGGCTTGCGAAAAGTTCCACGATGAAAAAGTGTGCAACGTAAAAGCAACGCGTGTGCAAGCGGATGAAATGTGGTCATTCGTTTACTCTAAGGAAAAGAATGTACCCGATGGCATGGAAGGTGAAGCTGTTGACGTGTGGACTTGGACTGCATTAGATGCTGATACAAAGCTTATGATTTCGTGGTACGTGGGCAATCGTGACGCAATGTCTGCGCGTGAATTTATGATGGATATATCGACAAGGTTAACAAACAGAGTACAACTTACAACGGATGGCTTTAGGCCTTACATTAAGGCTGTAGATGCGGCTTTCGATGATGAGATCGATTTTGCGCAAGTAGTAAAGATATACGGCACACCTGATAGTGTTGGTAACGATAAGCGATATAGCCCTGCACAGTGCACAGGCGCTGAGAAGCATGTTATAGAAGGGCGTCCCGATGAAAAGCATATTAGCACATCATATGTAGAGAGTCAAAACCTCACAATGCGTATGCATATGCGTAGGTTTACGCGCCTCACAAATGCTTTTTCAAAGAAGGTTGAAAATCATGCGTACGCTATTGCGCTGCACTTCGTTTGCTACAACTTCTGCAAGGTTCACAAGTCATTGCGTGTAACACCTGCAATGGAGGCAAAACTGGCAACTAAGCCAATGACAATTGAGGACATTTGCAGCCTCGCACCAATAGAGGCTCCAAAGAAAAGAGGGCCATATAAGAAAAAATATACCTCATAACAATGTCACAAAATCGTGAAAATGTTTATATATTTATCATGTGGGTGTTGGCGGTATCGTTTACGTGCGTATATTTGGGTACTAAACCACCTAATATGGCAGCACTACTTAATTTCACATTGGAGTTAACAGGCATTCTTGTCCCAGACGACAGGACGGGACAGTTTTCTGCGTTCTTTGCCGAATTTCCAGAAGCGATAGCATGTGGCGATACGGTAGAGGAGGCCCAAAAGAATCTTTATTCGCTTATTCAGGTCATGTTGCAGGACAGAAGAGAGGAAGTGATGAGCAGTTATATTGACCACCACAAGTACTTTACTAAACCTGTAAATATGGTAATGGCATGACAAGAGAGGATTTTGCAGATTGGCTAAGAGCCCATGACTGCGAACAAGTAGTAATGGATGGGATTAACCATACAGGAAGGCAGTTAAAATTTGTAAATCGTAAAACTAACGGTTACGCATATATAGATTTGCCGTTAGATGACCGTGAACTGCCCGACTATGTAATTATCCATGCATGTAAGCGTCTGATAATTGGCCATCCTGATTGCGTGCAAGACCAAGAGCCCCTGTATGACCACCTGAAAACAAAATACCATAAGAAATAAAATACTTTTGCAATACAAGAAGGAGCCGAATAGCTCCCTTTTTTTTACCTTTATTTCTTTTAAAACCAATAACGCTTACTTATATGCAGAAACCCCCAATAGTTGGTTCAACCATGAAGGCCTACTGCGATTGCGCAAAAGGAGAAACAACATGGATTATTGTACCAAAACTTTATTCATCGACTGGTAGCAGACATTCAGGCGGTTGGGAATATTATTGGACTTGCATGAACTGCGGAAAAAAAAGATGGCTTGGTGCATGGTATGATAATGGCGAACAAATAGAAATGTCCCGAGGATAATAATTTTCAAACTGAGACACTACCACAAATCACAGTCAGAGTCTTTCACTGTACCCGTACCGGATGGTCGAAATGCAAAAAGCCCCGGCACGAAAACCGGGACCTTTTTATGAAAACAACACACATTTAGAGTATCAGTTTATTGCAACCTACTTGTGCGCATACACCTTATTAAGTGCATCGGTTCGCGAGTTCACATGCAACTTGTCATATATATTATGAATGTGCTTGCGAACCGTTTCTATACTCACAAAAAGCATAGCTGCGATCTCTTTATAGCGGTATCCTTTAGAAAGGTAATTCAGGATCTCCTGCTCCCGCACCGACAGCTTCTCCAGTTCTTTGTTGTGGCCACGTGGTTCCTGATTCTGAAACTGTCCTATCACCTTCCTCGCTATCTGGCTGCTCATAGGCGACCCGCCGGCATACACATCATTTATTGCTTCCACTATCTTCTCGGGCGCGGTTGCCTTAGTAAGGTATCCCGTGGCACCGGCCTGCAACGCGTTAAAGATATTTTCAGAATCTTCAAGAGAGGTACACATCACAAATTCGGTAGCAGGGCATACTGCCTTCAAAGCACGCACACACTCTATCCCCGACATGCCACCGCCCATATGTATGTCCATCAGCGCCACATCGGGTTTTATCTCCGGTATGCCGGTCAACGCTGTTTCAGCGTTCTCGTACACAGCCACACACTCCAGACCTTCAGCACCGTCTATCAGTTCAGATAGCATTTGCCGCGTTTGCATCTGGTCCTCCAATACCGCCACCCGTATTACGCTCATTACAAAAAAAGTTGAATGTAAAAATACCCATGCACACACCCTCAATCAATTACACTAAAGTAGTATTTTGCTATGCTCACTACTAACAGCTACGCACCGGCTACCTCTTGCGCCTGCCCTTCATTGTCAGATACAGTATCACTAATATGCCGGCAATACCAGCTCCCCACCCCACTACCATTGTTCTGCTATGCCTTTGCTGCAATGCCTGCTTCTCTTTCAACTCAGTTTCATATTTCGCCTGCATTTCAGCCATCACCTTGGCTCGCTCAGTGTTCATCACACTGTCCTTCAGCGCCACGTATTGCTTGTGTAGCCTGTATGCCGAATCGTACTTACCCGCCTTGGCATATTCCTCAGCCAGGTTAGCATAAACATCCACCACTATCTCTGTGGCCTGCAACTCTTGCGCCAACTCCAACCCTCGCCTGTTCAATGCTATCGCATTGACATAGTCGCCGGTCATCTCGTACACATTTCCCATATTCACCAGATTGGCAGCCGTCAGGTATTTGTCCCCCAGCTTCTCACTCACTGCCAGCGACTGACTGTAATAGTCTATCGCCTTATCATAATGCTTCATTTGTTTATACACCACACCCAGATTGTTGTACAAAAGTCCCAACCTGTCTTCCTGCTGCAGTGCGCTTTATAACTTCATGGCCTCTTCGTAACACTGCAGTGACTTCCCGAAGTTGTTATGCTGCTCGTAAATAACTCCACGATTGTTGGCACAGTCAGCCAGCACCGGGGTGTCTCCGGTCGATCTCGCTATTGCCTCCGCCTTCTCAAACTGCTGCAACGCTCTCTCAAAATCTTTACCGTCAGAATATAGTGCACCGATGTTCTTTTCTGCCCTTGCGGACATTCTCAGGTCTCCCGCGGCATACGCTATCTTAGCCGCCTGCTGGTAGGCAGCCAGCGCCTCCACTACATTCCCTGTCTGCGAATAGTTGTTACCAAGATTGTTACAAACCACCGCTTCTGTACGTTTGTCTTTGCTGTCCTTCGCCTCGTTCAGCCGCCTTTTCAATATCTCGATCGACTGCGTATAACTTCCTGCATTGTATAGCTCTATGGCTCTTTGAAGCGCTGTGTCGCGGTTGCCCGCAACCGCTGTGCCACATACGGCAATGCACACCGCCAATATCAACAGAATGCTACGTTTGATCCTACGGTTCAATGGTCTCGTCTTCATTTCATTTACAATACTTCCGGATCCGGGTCTGTACCCAGCAACACGAATGGCACACTTATGGTGATCTGTGTTCCTATCCCCTTCCCCGACACTATTTCAAAAACTCCGCCCGTCACATCTATCCTGTGTTTCATATTCCTCAGGCCATTCCCTTCTTTCCTTGCTGATTGCTCGTCAAAGCCCTTGCCATTATCGCTGATGATCAGAACAAAATGCTCCCGATCCACGCGCGCAGCAATAAGTATGCGGGTCGCTCCCGAGTGCTTCACACAGTTGTTCACTGCCTCCTTCACAGTAGAGAAAATATTTCGCTGCACCTCTCTCGATATATTCAGAGATGGCACCGCATCCGGAAAACTGAACTGCGTGTCCGCCTGCACACCGTCCAGATAGTCTGCACAATATTCCCTTATTCTCGTAATCAGATTCTCAAGCGTGGTATTCTCAGGGTTCAACACCCATATCAGATCACGCATATTATCTACCAACTCCTTGGTGATCGTTGAGATATTACCCAGATCCTTTTCGGGCATCTGGTTGTCTCTTATCTTCCTCGCAGCCATCTCACTCAGCAACGATATCCTAGACAATCCCGACCCTATATCATCATGCACATCCTTCGATATCCGTAGACGCTCCATGTTCAGCGCATGTTGTTTCTCCAGTTCCAGTGTCTTGCGCCGAACTCTTCTGTTCACATCTATCCGCACAGCCCCTATCACAACTGCAGCGATCGCCAGAAATATCAACGCCCTGAACCACCACGTTTGCCAGTATGGCGGCACTATCACTACTTCCAGCTCCAGTGGCTCGTCGTTCCACAGCCCCTCATTATTGCTCACCTTCAATTTAAACGTATAATTCCCAGGTGCCAGATTCGCAAAACGCACCTTGTCGTTAGATGTGTACACCCAATCATTGTCCTGCCCTTCCAGCATATACGCATACTGGTTGCCCTCCGGCAGCGTGAACTCCAATGCCCTGTACGTGATACTGATCGTATTCTTATTGAATGGCAACTCCAGCCGCTTCAGGTTCATGGTGGTGTCACGCACCATCAGCGTATCATCAACATATACACCCGTTATCGCCGGCCGCGCTACATAGGGGTTCGCCTGTATCTTCCCCGGATCGAACCAGTTTATACCGGCAATACCACCAAACAACATCATCCCGTCCGCCGACTTAAAAAACGCCCCGGTATTAAATTCGTTCGACTGAAGCCCATCCTTCGATGTGTAATTCCTGACAGAAATATACACACTGTCTCCCGGCACAAAATGCGCGCAGACACGTGTCAATCCCTTGTTCGTGCTCACCCAGAGCACACTGTCATTCTCGGGCAATATGCCGTATATGTAACTATTGTTGATCCCCGCACTTTCATCAAAAACCCGTCTGCGTTTGGTCTGTTCATTGTAAGCCACCAATCCCTGCTCTGTGGCTATCCACAAATACGGCCGGTCGGTGCTTCGGTAAAAATTCCTGACAGGGACAGTGTTATGCCAGCTGTCCAGCACCTCTACCGTACTGTCTGTCACCATCCTGATCTTCGAATACCCGTTTCTCTTACCTATATAAACTATGCCGCTGTCCGCCCTGAAAATATTATACACCCAACCCGATATAAAACTATCGGTTGTTATACGCTTATACATGCCTGCACGCAACTTCCCTCCCACGTCCTCCACCGAATACAGACAATGATTGGTCCCCACCAGGTAATGCCCCTTTTTCCATTCAGCCAACGAGTATACTACCGGCTTTGCATTCCCCATGTATGGGTAGAACGGCAGCTTCACTTGTCGCTTCAGCTTACCTGTTTTGGCGTCCAGCCATACAAGTTCATCGTCAAGACCCGCCACAATGTCGCCCGCAGTATCCCGCAATATCTGCCCCGGGTGCATTCCCATTAGTTTCGCAGGCTTATACACCGTTTCTTCCTTTCTCGTCTTGGGGTCATAACGCAGAATACCCGTTCCGTAGACACCCATCCATATCACACCTGTTTCATCCCGGTACAGACTTTTTACCATAAACCCCGGACCATCCTTCTTGTCTGGTGCATAACAGTAGAATTTCGCGGGTTTCACGTCTACACGATACACACCTGCGCCATCAGTACCAACCCACAGATTCTGTGACCTGTCTATGTACATCCTTGTAATGGTGTTCCGCTGAAATTGCATCAGCTCATAGGCACCCGTCACAAGGTTCAACTTACATACAGCACCTCCCGTCTCCGACGACAAATAATAACTGCCCGCCACATCATCATGCACTATTCGCCGCCAATACACTTCCTGCCACCCCGGCACAGTTATCGGTATAAAACGCTCATGGCCCGTCACAGGGTCGTAAACGATCAGTCCGTTCTTCGTACACAACAACAGCACGCCGCTCTTCAGACAATACACCTTTGCTATATTCTCCCTCAAAAGTACTCGCCTGTCCCGCAGCTTAACTTTATCAAAAAAGATCAGCCCTTTTAGATCTGCTATCCATATCCCGCTTTCGGTATTCACTGCATCCATTACCACCGGGCTCTCGTTCTTCACTGTCTGATAAACGTCTGTGAACGGATACAACCGCTTACTCTTCGTCCGCACGTCTATGCCATACACCCCTCGCCCCGTTACACACACCCACACGGTCCCATTATCTATCCCGGCTACGTTTGCGGCAAACGAAGCCTCATGTTTCGATATCAGTATGGAAAACTCAGACGTACGCCGGTCCATGCAGTATACTCCCTCGTCAGCTGCAAACCACATGTTTCGCCGAGCATCCTCAAATAACTCCGAGTTAATATTCCTGTCCTTTATCTGGCCCCGGGCATCACTTTTCAGGCGACTCTTATAGGCTATAAATTCACGCCCGTCATAGCGGTTCAGCCCGTCGCCGGTCGCCATCCATATAAACCCGTATGTATCTTGGTAAATGCTATACACCGAACTCTGCGAAAGGCCGTCCTCCACATTCAGATGCTCCACCCTGAGCATACTCTGCCCGTGACTCAACAGCGCAGCCACCAACAGCAACATATTCAGCGCGATATACTTCCTCATCCCTTCCTATTATTCACAACTCGCATATTATTCTATAAAAATATACTCCACCAGCTGTATTACCAAACACAATAATCCATATTTCATTACACCCCGATATCCGGCACACACCTTTTGACCGTCCATTGAAAAAAATGTCGTAAAATTGCGCAACTTTTTAACGTATACTAAGATAATCCAATGGACTTTAAATACTCTGAAGCTCAGGAATCCATCGCGGCCATGATTCGCGATTTCGCGGCAAAACACATCAAACCCGATATGATGGAGTGGGACGAAACTCAGAAATTCCCTATCGATCTCTTCCGTCAAATGGGCGAGCTCGGCCTCATGGGTGTCCTTGTCCCTGCCGAGTACGGCGGTTCAGGCCTCGGCTACTTCGAGTACGTTACCGTTATCAGCGAGATAGCTAAAGTATGCGGTTCTATTGGTCTGTCAGTAGCAGCACACAACTCGCTCTGCACAGGTCACATCCTCTACTTCGGCACAGAAGAACAAAAGAAAAAATACTTGCCTAAACTCGCCACCGGCGAGTGGATAGGCGCTTGGGGCCTCACCGAAGCCAACACAGGTAGCGATGCCGGCAATATGCGTTGTGTAGCTACCCGCGACGGCGACGATTGGGTACTCAACGGCACCAAAAACTGGATCACGCACGGCATCAGCGGCAACGTAGCAGTTGTCCTCGCCCGCACGGGCGAACCACGTGCCAAAAACAATGTTACTGCTTTCATCGTTGAGCGCGGCACTCCGGGCTTCAGCGCAGGTAAGAAAGAAAACAAACTCGGTATGCGTGCCAGCGAAACCGCCGAACTCGTGTTCGACAACTGTCGCATCTCTGACGCGCAGCGCATGGGCCCTGTGGGCGATGGCTTCCATCAGGCAATGAAAGTGCTCGACGGTGGTCGTATCTCTATCGCTGCCCTCTCTCTGGGTATCGCGAAAGGTGCTTACGAAGCATCTCTCAAATACGCCAAAGAGCGCCAGCAGTTCGATCAGCCTATCGCCAACTTCCAGGCCATCGCCTTCAAGCTCGCCGATATGGCCACTCAGATCGAAGCATCTGAAATGCTCATCTATCAGGCTGCCGACCTCAAGAACCGCGGCCAGAAGATGACCAAGGAGTCTGCTTTCGCCAAATACTATGCATCAGAAGTGTGTGTACGCGTTGCTACCGATGCCGTTCAGATCTTCGGCGGCTACGGCTACACCAAAGACTTCCCTGTCGAAAAATATTACCGCGATAGCAAGCTCTGCACCATCGGTGAAGGAACCTCCGAGATCCAGAAACTTGTTATCTCCCGCGATATCCTCAAAGCATAATTCACTGCTTTTTAATACTAACGAACGAGGGCTGCCAAATGGCAGCCCTCGTTCGTTTATGATAAACCCTGAAAGAAAAATTACTGGTCAGAATTTCTAAGCATCCATACTCCTACATAATACCACCCAATCTCGCCTTAATATTGAATCTTGTTTCAAGATACGGATTCATCTTTACCCTCATATTCTCCGTAATAGTCCCGCTCTGCATATCGAAATAGTAATTGCCGTCTTTTTTGGCAAGGATCACCAAAACATATTTCATTCCAAGAGGATACTTTAAATTATATTCTGGTCGGAATGGAACTACGCCATTAATTTCAGGTAAAGACAGAAAAACCGAAGTATTTTCTCTTGAGAACTTCTTTGTATCATAATCGACTGCAATTGAGGTCTCGACACCGGTGAGTCCAAAATACCGGTCACAATTTACAAATTCAAAGCTGGCGCAACTGTCGAAAAAATAATACAATTCCTTTTCTGATCCGGGACCAGCTGTGCTGTCTCGTACCGTAGGTACACTCCGAGTACCAAGATTAACAGTGCTCTGGGTCCACGTCACAACTGAATCCTCATTATTAGTATTCCCGTAAAACAAAGACATTGAGTCACCCGTTACTTTGGCTTTCACAACTTTAAAGCCTATTCCATAAACATTAGCAAACAACTCCTTACCATTCATCGAGGCCTTTATGCGCACCTGACCCGAACTCTGCAGAATCTTGTTGCCACTTGCTTCAGTTGTGGCCCGGTTCAAGATCATATCCCCCGGTTCATACATTTCAATCAATTCAATACCTACCATTCCTTTCGAGAAAACGTTGTCATTAGCGTCTCTGAACGTTTGTGGATAAAAGTTGATCACGGTGTTACTGTCCAAACTAAATATCGTCGTATCCCTCCCCGCTTCCACCGTAAAACGTTGCGGCTCATAGCGCAGATCAGAGAACAGGGCATTTTTACCGTTGATGTTATAGGTAGTCTCTTCGCTTTTCTTCTTTTGGCAAGAATCCCAAAATAACGTAGCGGCTGCCAATGCAGCAAATAGGATATACTTCTTCATAATTTATATTTTTCAGTGCCTAACAAATATAGACATAAATCCCCATTCATCCGTTGGGTGTGAGGCTACTCTTTCCTTATGCAACCATTTTTCAGTTCAACCCAAACAATGCAACATCTTACCATCTTTTAATCCCATCGATCCTCGCCTGCCGACCGTAGGTGGGTTCAG
>JACSRV010000064.1 GCA_014879545.1 Chitinophagaceae bacterium
GGGGTTTTGTGTGATGTTGGGTAATCCCAGCTATAATAATGTCACCCCTTCGGGGTTTTGTGTGCGTTGATGTGTTGTGGCTATAATAATGTCACCCCTACGGGGTTTTGTGTGATGTTGGTATGTTGCGGCTATAATCATGTCACCCCTTCGGGGTTTTGTGTGATGTTGGGTAATCCCAGCTATAATAATGTCACCCCTTCGGGGTTTGGGGTCTGTTGGTATGTTGCGGCTATAATAATGTCACCCCTTCGGGGTTTATTATATAACGTACGGTTTATATAACATACGGTCTTTGATGGTAAAGTGCCAGGTAGCTGTTTGCTGATTGTGGTGTTGGGTTATTGTTCTACTTTTATCGGTATATGAAATATATCCTGCTTCCCTGTCTTCTTTTATGGTGCCGATCGACGACGGCGCAGACGTATGATAATCTTGTGGCATCGGGTAAGAAGATGGTGAAGGAGGAACGGGCGAAATTTGGCAATGACTTTTCTGCAGCCATAGTGGTTTTGAAGGAGGCACTGAAAATGAACCCGAACGGACAGGAGGCACATTACTACCTGGGTAGTGCCTATGACTACAGCCACAACCCAAGTTTTGCAACGGTTCGTTATTCTGAGAAGGATAAAACAATACAGGCCAGCCGGGAGTTTGAGGACGTGATAAGAATAAATGCTTCCTATACGGGCGATATCATAGCCCTGGATCCATATGCGAAACTATCGAGCGTGTGGGGATGCCTGGCGTACTCTTATATGGTGCGCAACCGGAACGACTCGGCTAGATGGGCGTTTGCCGAGGGGAAGAAGCGTGGTGGGTTTCCTGATTTTGCGCTGGAATTCAACCGAATGGTGCTGCGTAGTTTTGAGCCTAATGCCATCTACTTCACCTATGGGGATTTCAGCACGATGCTGATATGGTATCTGCAGGCAATGGAGGGATTGAGGCCTGATGTGTCCCTGGTGCACATAAACACGATAGATATTCCGTGGGTGAGCGAGGATGTGTACCGACGCAGGCACAACATCTACTCATCTGCAGCAGTGGAGTCGGACACCACGCCCTATTTTGAGTGGACGGAACACACTGTGGATGTGCCCATCGGTACTACAGGGAAGACGTTTGAATGGAAGATTGCACCCACCAATTATGAAAAATACATCACCCGGGCTAATAGCCAACTGATAGACATTGTAACAAATGCCGCTTTCACTACTCCTATTTACTTTGAGACCGGCACAGCACCCGAGGATATGCTGGGACTGCACTGGTATACCGAGGACCGCTTTTTGGCAAGCAAGCTGATACCTGAAAAGCTGACAGAATATAAAAGATACTTTTGGGACCAGCTTAACACATTTCCTTATGACCTGTTGAAAAAGGCTGATCCGAACTGTGGTGCTGAGTTGTTCATCATATTGAATCTGAGGTATAACTTCATTAAGGGGATACTGGCACTTTCCGATCAGAATAAAAAGGAGGAAGCGCGTTTGTTGTATCAGAAAATGGAAGCGAAGATACCCGAAAGCAAATACCCGTCTGACGAGTCTCAGAAGGAATATCTGGAGGCGCTAAGGAAACGGATAGAAAAATAGAGTGCGCCCGTTCGCACACCAGAAGAATAGAAAAGAGACCCGGCTAATGACCGGGTCTCTTTGTGAAATCTTAGACGCAATTGTTTAGTAACCGAATATCTCGTTGAGCGACAGTTTTTTTACTGTGCCACATTTTTCTACCTCGGCCATGTTCACTTTTTTCTCTGATGCCACTATGCAGTAGGTGTATGGCTTGGATGCCAGGAACTCGCCATGGAACTTCTTCAGTTCGGCATAGTTCAGTTTGTCTGCTGCATTGTATACGGTTTTGCGAATGTCTTCGCTCAAGCCCTTGCGTTCAGCATCGAGGTAGTTATACAGGATGCCGTCCTGAGTGATGCGTTCTGTTTCGATGTCTTTTTTCAGTCCCATGCGGGCGGCCTGAATATTGTTCTCTACCGCAGGCAGGTCGTTGAGCAGTTCGTTCATTGCTCCTACTGATTCCGATAGCTTGTCGGCCTGACAGCCTACGTAGGCAGAAATAAAGTAGGGGTCTTCGCGCTTCTCAGGCGCTGCTACGTATGCATTGGTTGAGTAGGCGAGTGCCTTACTCTCGCGGATGGTCTGGAACACCAGGGCACCCATGTTGCCGCCAAAGTAGTTGTTGAACATGTCGATAACGGGTTGGCGGGCAGGATCGTAGGACGGAATGCTACGCACCCAGCGTATCTCAGACTGAACCATGTCGTAGTTGGCAAACAGTACTTCGTTGCGTGTCTGCGAAGCGAAATTGAATACCGTTGCTGCCGGTGCGGGCGTGAACATGGCAGGCAACTTGTGCATAGACTTTAGCGATGCAGTGAGGCCCAATAAAGTAGCAGGACCATAATAGAGCACACGGTGGCTGGTGGCAGCGAGGCCATGCAGCAGATCGGTAAGCTGGGTGGCGGTGAGTGCTTCCAGTTCGGCATCGGTGAGCACGTGGTTGAACGGATTTTTGTCGCCGTAGCGTGCGTAGGCCACGAGGCCCTGCATGATGGCGCCTTTGTTGTTTTTGGCGTCGTTGCGGCTCTTCTTGAGGTTAGCCTTGAGTGAAGCGAGCGCTGCTTCGTCTGCACGGCAATTGGCCAGCAGGTCTTCGAGCAGGGTAACGGCCTTGTCGAAATTTTCCTGCAGGCCTTCGAGCTGCACAGTGGTATATTCATTGTCGGCACGTACGTTGAAGCTACAGGCAAGTTTGTAGAACTCTTTAGAGATGTCTTCCGCACTCTTAGTGTCGGTGCCCAGGAACTGCAGGTATTGCGCAGCTACTGCCAGGCGGCGGTCGTTCCACTTGCCGGTCTTGTAGCGGTATGACATACGGAACAGGTCGTTGTCGGTGTTGTGTACATACAGTATTTCTGCAGGGCCAATGAAGCCACGCTGGAAGTCTTTTGTGTAATCGACCCACACAGGCTTGATAGCCTCAGTAGGCGCATTGATGACCGACTTAACGAACTGGGATTGCGCGTCGCGGTTGGTCTCAACGGCTGTAATAGGTGGCTTGGGTACCTTGGTGATGCTTTTGTCTTCGCCCTTGCGCTTGTAAACAACCACATAGTTGTTGCCAAAGTATTTGTTGGCGAAGTCTATGATGTCTTTTTTAGTGAGTTTGGAAAGGCGGTCGGCGTAGGCTACGTTGTCGCGCCAGTCGTCTTCTGATGTAAAGATGCTCATGAGGGCGTAGGCTCGTGAGCCATACTTCTCGTTCTGCTCCATGAGCACCTTCTTGGCGTTGTTGATGATTGAGGTAAGCAAGGCATCATCGAACTCGCCTTTTTTAAGATGCTCTATCTCTCCCAGCATCAGGTTCTTCACTTCGTCAAGGCTCTGGCCCTGAGTGGGGTTGCCGCGCAGGTTCATGTAGCCGTAGTCGATAAGTATGTCGGTGCCGGCGAACGCACGGAGTAGCTTTTGTTTCTTTACGAGGTTGAGGTCTATGAGACCGGCCCGGCCGTTGGTAAGTACCTGGCTCACGAGGTCGGCCAGCAGGGCGTCTTTTTCGTGTATGCCCGGCATGCGGTAGCCGATGGTCACAAACTCGGCATCGGGCCCCATGACGTCCTTCTCGACAGGAGCAGTGATGGGAGCTTCGGGCTGGAAGGTGTATTTGGGTACATCTTTTTTGGCCATGTAGGAGAAATACTCGTCCACCTTTTTGATCATTACATCGGGGTCGAAGTCGCCGGCGAGGATGATACCCATATTGTTGGGTACGTAATAAGTCTCATAATATTTTCGGATCTCGAGCAGCGACGGATTTTTGAGGTGCTCTACTGTGCCTATTGTTGTCTGGCGGCCGTAGTTGTGGTTCTTGAATAGTTCTTCCAGCATCAGTTCCGACACCTTGCGGTTGTCGTTGTCCAGTCCCCGGTTCTTTTCTTCGTACACGGCTTCGAGCTCCGTATGGAAAATGCGGAACACCGGATTGCGGAAACGTTCGGCCTGCACCTTGAAGAATTTGTCGACCGCGTTAGCCGGTACATCTTCGGTGTAAACCGTCTGCTCGAAAGAGGTGAACGCATTGGTGCCCTTGGCTCCTATGGCACTCATCATCTTATCATACTCGTTGGCGATGGCAAACTTGGCTGCCAGTCCGGATACAGAGTCGATGCGGTGATAGATGGCAGCACGTGCGGCTTCATCGGTGGTCTTGTTGTATTGCTCGTACAGGCCATTGATGATGTTGAGTAGTGGTTGTTCTTTGGCGTAGTTGAGCGAACCGTAGGTATTGGTTCCCTTAAACATCATGTGTTCCAGGTAGTGCGCCAGACCGGTATGTGTTGCAGGGTCGGTCTTGCTGCCAGCCTTCACAGCTATGTAGCATTGCAGGCGCGGTTCTTTGTTTGAAGGGCTTAAAATGACGGTAAGGCCATTGCCCAGTTTATAAAAGCGTGTTTTGGTGGGGTCGTTAGTGACGTAGCGGTAGTTGTATCCACCTGAACGGTCGGACGACCACTTGTATTTGCTGATGTCGTCGCCGTCTTTGGCAACAGAAGCGGACACCCTGACCAGCGCAAGCAGCAGCAGGGAGTACTGCAGTATGTGTTTCATATAACCTGATTTTCGGGTGTCAAGTTATAGAGAATAGGTGAAATGAGGTGTTAACGGGGTTGGCGAATGACCAGAATCCGTCAGCTTGCGGCATGTGTATTCACGATATGCCTTACGATATCTGCTGTGATGTCGGGGTAGTTCACGTGAACGGGTTGGCCATCGTGCAGCCAGTTGCGGATGGTGCTGTAGTGGCGAGCATCGAGTGTGGGCACAGACGTTGCACCCATGGCTACGGCTCCTGCGGCGTTGCATTGCTGCTCATATTGTGTGAGCATGGGAATGACCAGTACCTTTTTACCCAGGTACATCGCCTCCGCAGGTCCTTCAAACCCGGCACCGCATAACACACCCGCTCCGGTGGCCATACTTTCGATGAATGCCTTGTTGTTTATAGCGGTTACAGAAACGTTTCCCTGAGTGAATGGTTGCCTGTTGTGTTTTGAGAATACCTTCCATTGCACCTCCGAGAATTGTGACAGATGATTAACAATGGATTCATCGCTGTAGGCAGGCAGGTACACGGTGTAGTGGCCATCGTTGCGGGGCGAAATGGCCCGGATCTCGCTGCGGATGACGGGTGTAAAAATGTTTTCGCCGAAGGAACGGAAGTGGAATCCGTATCCGGCAGTGACGGGGGCATATCGTTGCAGCACGAGTTTGCCCATCGGGTCGGTAGAGGCTGGTTTGGGTGCCGCAGGATGCAGCACGGCGTATTGATGGCTGAGGGAGATGCAGGGTTTGCGTTTCATTTTGCAAGCCCATGCAGAAATAGGTTCGAAGTCGTTGATGACAAGGTTGTATTGCTCGACGGGTAGTTTACGGATGTCGGACACAAGTTGCGGCACTCTAAGCTTCCGTGCTGTGTCAATAATATCTACACCGCCTTTTTTGCCGAAGATGAAGCTCATGCCATACCGCTTGTAGGTGATGGGGAAGGGAACATCTACATCGGCCTGTATGCCACTCACCAGCACGTCAACGTCCCCGTAGCGTGCCAGTTCGGGATATACGTCGCGCGCGCGGCTCAGATGGCCGTTACCTGTTCCCTGTATCGCAAATAGTATCTTCATCATGTTATAGCGTTTGGCTGAAGACGGTCTCGGTTTCTGAGAAAGCACCGGCTGGCTGTTTCATGTTGAGCTCCTGAAGCAGGCTTGCCAGCATGGCGCTCGATGTTTCGCCTTTGTGTTTCTTCTTGTTGATGTCTATGGCCTGTGCCACCGGGTCGTTGTGGTAGTTGTAAACCGACCATTGGCCGTCGTGGTATTCAAGTGCGGTAAGGTTCTCGATCCAGTCGCCTGAGTTCATGTAGGTAACATCGCCGTGGCGCGTGTTCATTTTCTTTATCTCGGGGTGGTGTATGTGACCACAGATCACATAGTCGTATCTGTTCTCGGCAGCAATGTCGCACACCGTAACCTCAAAATCGTTGATGAATTTGACTGCGCTCTTAACTGTGTTCTTTATCTTTTTGGAGAAAGAGAGTTTGCCACGCCCCATTTTCTGAGAGATGAAGTTGACAAAGCGGTTAATGAGAATGAGTGTGTCGTAACCTATAGCACCCAACTTTGCCAGCCATTTGCTGTTCTGCATCACCACGTCGAAGACATCGCCATGAAATACCCATACACGTTTGCCATCTATCTTCAGCGACAGTTTGTTGGTGATCTTGAGTGAGCCAAGGTGGAAACCTTTGAAACGGCGTAACATCTCGTCGTGATTGCCGGGGATGAAGTAAACGGGAACATCCTTGGCTATGAGACCTACAATGTGTTTTACCACCATCATGTGTGTGGCGGGCCAGTAGCGTTTGCTGAATTGCCAGATGTCTATGATGTCTCCGTTGAGGATGACTGTGCGTGGCTTTATGCTTTTCAGGTAACGGAGCAACTCGGTGGCATGACAGCCGTAGGTACCGAGGTGAATGTCTGAGAGTACTAAAATATCCACTTCGCGTTTGGCCATTGCGTCCCTTGTGAGGTTTTGGTTTCACAAAATGACCCAATTGCTATAATGCGAACATTACCGCGTAGTTAAGTAAACATTAAATGGTGGAATAAGGTGCTCCGGTTTAGCGGCCACCTTCCTTGCGCTGGCCACCGCCCTGGCCTCCACCTTGTCCGCCGCCTCCACCGTTGTTGTCGTCGTCGTTCTGTTTCAGGTTTTTGCCCCTGTCTTCGTCCGACGGTTTTTCGATCTTTTTGGTTTCCTGGCGAGGAGCTCCCTTGCCCGGTCCGCCGCCCATTCCCGGACCTTTAGGCGCATCGTTTTTACCAAAACGGTAAGTGAACGAGATATTGCCTATGCGGGTCTCTTTGATACGGTTAATTGTTTGGACATAGGATGAAGTGGTGTATTCGTTGATGAAACGGCGGGTTTTCAGCACATCAGAGCAGTTGATTGTGAGTGAAGCCTTGTTTTTCCATAAGTTCTTCTTTAGTGCCAGGTCGGCCCAGTAACTTTCGAGTTGCTTGCCCTGTGTAATGACCTTGGGAGATTCGTAGTTGGCAGTAAGTTGCAAAGAGAAGTTTTTGGGCAACTTCAGGTTGCTATTCAGTTTGCCGAACCAGCCGTAACCACTGTTATTGGCTATTAGGCCGGTATAGTAGTTGCTGAGGTCTCCGATAGTCAGCTGGTTGTTGAAGAAGTTTACATTGACCGTCGCATCCCATGCTTTTGAGAGCTGGAAGCGTCCTGTACCTTCAAGGCCGTAGGTGGTGCCCGAGGCGATGTTTACAGGCATTGACAATAGCTGGCCCACCTGATCCACCAATCCCAGAGCAGTATCGGTGGCACTGCCGGTGATCGGGCGCAATACGCGCTCAGAGAGATTGAGCGTTTGTGCGAAGTAAGTACTCATGATGTAGGTATGGCCTTTCTTCGTGTTGCGGCTGTAACTGAATTCAACGTTATTGATAAATTCGGGGATGATGTTCGGGTTGCCCATTGATACTGTTCCGGGGTTGGAGAAGTCTTTGAACGGCATCATCTGGAAGAAGCTCGGACGGTTCGTTCGGCGACTGTAGTTGATGTACACACTCTGGTCAGAAGGTAACTGGTATGAGATAAACGCCGAAGGGAAGAGGTTAGTGAACCTATTGTAAAACGTTGCCGCGCGTGGCATACTTCCTTCGCCATCGTAAACGGCATCTTCAGCACGAAGGCCCAGCTGATAGCCGAATTTACCTTTCTGATCGCTCCAGTTTATATAAGCGGCATGGATCTGTGTGTTGTAGTTGTAGACGGTGTAGAGGGAAGAGTCAACTTTGGGACCCGTGTTCAGCGTGTCAATGGTGCTTACCGAGTCTATCGTTGGATCATTGGTGCTGTTGAAATTGAAGAACTGAGACTTAAAGCCCAGGCCCAGTTTGCCGTTCTCTGTAAACAGAGGGTTGGTGTAGTCGGCCCAAACGTTCAGGCTATTGTTGCCACCACTGCCCGGCGCACGGGAAATGATGCTATATGCGCGTGCATTATTGGTGTCCAGAACGGTTTCGAAGTTCTGAGAGCGAACCATGTTGGTGAATGCAAAGGTGGCATCCACGTTCATTTCCTCACCTTTCTTTTTAAATTTCTTGCGGTAGTCTAATGCTGATGATATGGAGACAGGTTTGCCAAGCGCGTCGGAATAGCGGTTGCGATAAGTGAAAGGACTGCCTGCCTGGTCGGGCAGTGCGTATTCGTAGTAGTCGGAGTTGTCTCTGAAACCCCACTTCATGAAGTTGATGTTCTCTGTGATTGTAATGGAGTTGTTCTTGTTAATGTCGTAGGTAGCGCCAGCAGAGTTGAACGAACCATTAAAAACACGAGGCACGTGCTCGTAGGTGTAGTAAGACTGACCTTTGTTGGAAGCGTCTTTCATGTCCTGACGGTCGGTGATGACATTATTGAAGGTGAGATTCTGGCGGTAACTGCCATTCACGAACGTGCTCCATTTTCCTTTACGTACATTCAGGCCCAGGTTGGCATTGTACTTGTCGCGGGTGCCGGCACCCACAGTGGCGTTACCGTTAATGCCTAATCGACCATCTTTTTTGGTAATGATGTTGATGATGCCGGTGGTGCCCTGTGCGTCATATTTTGCCGAGGGGTTGGTGATGACCTCTACACTTTCTATAGAGCTGGCCGGCATACTCTGTAATGCTGATGTAACATCGGTGCCCAGCAAAGTGGCAGGTTTGCCATCTATCAGTACGGTTACATTGCCCTTGCCGCGCAGGTTCACATTGCCATCCATATCCACCGATACCGATGGTACGTTCTGCAGTACATCGGTAGCACTGCCGCCGGTTGCTGTTGTGTTTTTCTCTACGTTAAATACCTTCTTGTCCACCTTCAGTTCCATCACGCGTTTTTCCGCGGTCACACTCACCTCATCCATTTGTTTGGCCGTCTGAGTCAGTTTAATGACGCCGACCCTTGTTGTTTTGCCACCGGTAACAGCAACCGGTTGAAACATTGTCGCATAACCTATTGATTCGACCCGGAGCAGGAAATTGCCATCGGCAACAGGAGTTACCGTAAAAGAACCGTCATCGCCGGTAAGGTTTCCGTTCAGTACAGATGAGTCGGACTTGAGGACGGTGACAGTGGCATAGGAAACTGGTTTCTTGTCGGCGTCAATAACCTTGCCGGCAACACCACCTGTGGTTTGCGAAAAGGCTACGGGAGCGACAAGCAGTAAAATGAAAATATTTATGCAATGTTTTATGTAAGAAGTGTGCATTGAAACGACTATAAGCGGCAAAAATGGTTGAATTTCACGAAAATAGCCTAATAGGGGGATAAATAAATGTTAATACATCTACTATCGGTTACCAAACCTGTACTTCGCGCTCCAGAGAAATGTTGAACCTGTTGGCTACTGAGTCTATGATATCACCGGAAAGTTGCCATATCTCGTTGCCGGAAGCATGGCCGTAATTTACCAGTACAAGCGCCTGTTTAGTGTGTACGCCGGCATCACCTGTGCGGTGTCCTTTCCAGCCACATTGTTCTATCAGCCAGGCGGCAGGCACTTTTACGGTGTCGTCAGAAACGGGATAATGTGGAATGGACGGGTACGCCGCCTGTAGCATTTTGTAATGCGCCAGCGGAATGGTGGGGTTTTTGAAGAAGCTACCTGCGTTGCCGGTCACTTTCGGGTCGGGCAGTTTGCTTGTCCTTATCCTGATGACCGCCTGAGCCACATCTTTCACAGTAGGGTGGGCGATCCCCACTTCGTTCAGTTCCTGTTCTATGGCACCATAGCTGGTGTTGAGTACAGGTTTTTTATTCAGCCTGAAAGTGACTGAGGTGATGAAAAACTGACCGCGCAGTTGCGTCTTAAAGATACTGTCGCGGTAGCCGAAGTGGCATTCTGCATTTGATAAGGTAACGAGCGTTCGTTCGGAAAGATGCCAGAACGAGACATCTTCTATCGTTTGTTTGACCTCGGTTCCGTAGGCACCAATGTTCTGAATGGGTGCCGCCCCTACAGTGCCGGGAATGAGTGCCAGATTTTCAATGCCTCCCAGTCCCATTTCTATGGTGTGGAGGACAAAATCGTGCCATACTTCGCCCGACGCTACACTGAGCCACACATGGTCGTCATTCTCCCGCACCACAGCAATGCCCTTCAACTTGTTGTGAAGCACAAGGCCGTGCACCTGTCCGGTGAGCAGAATATTGCTGCCACCACCCAGTATATGAAGCGGCAGACCTGCAGGGAGTTCCTGCAGGTCTGCCAGAGCGTTCACGTCTGCAAAATGTTCTGCTGTCACATCAATACCGAATGTGTTGTATGGGAGCAGCGAAATGTTTTGCAGTTGTTGCATTAAATAGATCGGTTGGAAATTATCGAAGGTCAACGACCTCTACACCCGGGTGTTCTTTAGGGTTCCATGAGAACATACCATCGGGTAGCTCAGCGTTCTGAACGATGTTGCTGATGGTGATGGCGTATTTGTTGCCGTTCTTTTCCCAGTAGTTGCCACCGGCGATCATAGAAGTTGCCTTGTCTATCATCATCTCAATGCGGGCAATTGGTTTCGACTTGTCGCGGGGGGTAAGCTCAATGATGTCGCAGTTTTTTCCCTGCTCTTTGCGCTCGCCTTTGTAGGCATACGTATATTCTTTGTCGAAGAAGCTTGGCTGGAACAATTTAGCAGGCGACATAGACTGTTCTCCCGGATTGTACTTGGCTACCTGAACCTCTTTGGTTTCTTTGTTGTAGGTCCACACGGTGCTGTTGTCGCACATGATCTCCTGATTGCCCAATACCACATGGTACTTCTGCCCCTTTAGCGCTATGCTTCCCTTACGGGTATCGGTAACGTTTCCACCCTTGCCGCCGGTGAGTTTCAGGGAGAAGTTCGCCTTCATTGTTTTCAGCGCGCTTACTTTTTTCGTTACGCCGTCAAGTATGCTTTTCGCTTTGGGGTCGTTCTGCGCAATTGCGTTGTTCGACCATCCGAGAAGGACAAGAAAGCTGAGCGTTAGCAGTGATCTCATTATTAGCTTTTTTAGTGATTCAATTTAGTGCGGGCAAAGGTAATCGAAATAAATGTGTGCGATTTGTTAAGGTGGAGGCACTGTAAAGCCACGTTGAGGACTATAACGACTGCAGGAATTCCTGTAGCTCGGCATCGGTCTTGAAGTACACTTCGCGTGGTTTGCTGCCTACTGCCGGACCTACAATGCCTGCTGCTTCCAGCTGATCCATGATGCGGCCGGCGCGGTTGTAGCCGAGATTCAGCCTGCGTTGCAGGTTGGATGTAGAGCCGGATTGCATCTGTACCACCAGTCGCGCACAGTCTTCAAACAACTTGTCGCGGTTGGACAGGTCCACTTCTTTCACACTCTCGCCATCTTCGCCCTCATATTCAGGCAGCTCGAAGGCAGAAGCATATCCGCGCTGCTTGCCAATGAAGTTCACAATGTCTTCTACCTCCGGCGTATCTACGAATGCACACTGCAACCTCAGCAGTTCGCTGCCATAGGATACAAGCATGTCGCCGCGACCGATCAGCTGCTCGGCGCCTCCAGCATCGAGGATGGTACGCGAGTCCACTTTTGCCGATACCTTGAATGCGATACGTGCAGGGAAGTTGGCTTTGATGGTGCCGGTGATCACGTTCACTGACGGACGCTGGGTGGCTATAATGAGGTGTATACCAATGGCGCGTGCCAGCTGTGCCAGACGTGCTATAGGCATTTCTACCTCTTTGCCCGCCGTCATAATTAGGTCGGCAAACTCATCTATCACCAGAACGATGAACGGCAGGTATTTGTGTCCGTTCTCCGGATTGAGTCGGCGGCTGATGAATTTTTCGTTGTATTCCTTGATGTTCCTTGCCCCGGCTTCTTTCAGTAACTCGTAGCGGTTATCCATTTCAATACAAAGTGCATTCAGCGTATTGATCACCTTTTTGGTGTCGGTGATGATAGCTTCTTCTTCGTTGGGCAGTTTGGCAAGGAAGTGTTTTTCAATGGTGCGATAGATCGACAGTTCTACCTTCTTAGGGTCCACCATCACGAATTTGAGCTGTGACGGGTGTTTTTTGTAGAGCAGCGAAACCAGAATGGCGTTGATGCCTACCGATTTACCCTGACCGGTTGCACCCGCCATGAGCAAGTGCGGCATGGTGGCCAGATCCACTATGTAGTTCTCGTTATCGATCTTCTTACCCAGCGCTATCGGCAGGCTCATTTTGTTGTTCACAAACTTATCGCTGGAGATAAGCGTGCGCATAGAAACGATCTGTTTGTTGGCGTTAGGCACCTCGATACCTATGGTGCCACGACCAGGAATAGGTGCTATGATACGGATGCCCAAGGCGGCCAGGTTCAGGGCTATGTCGTCTTCCAGATTGCGGATCTTGGAGATGCGCACACCCTCGGCCGGTACTATTTCATATAACGTCACCGTAGGGCCTACGGTAGCACTGATGCGCTGGATCTCAATACCGAAACTACGCAGCGTTGTGATGATCTGTGTTTTGTTTTTCTCCAACTCTTCCTTGTCCAGCGAGATGGTCTCTGTGGCTCGTTCTTCCATCAAGTCGATGGTGGGGAACTTGTAGTCAGGCAGATCCAGTTCGGGTGCGTAAGGCTCGTTGCTGGCAATAGAGATGTGCGCGCCATGGCTGATCGCAGGTTTTTCTTCCTGCTGTATCACTTCGAACGAGAATTCGGGTTCTCCCTCAGGTTTGGTTTCTGTAGCACGAGCGGCGAGGGCCGCTTCTTCTTTCTCTGCCAGAAACTTTTGGTATTCCAGATATTCGGCTGAATCCTGCTCCTCTATTTCTTCCGGTTCGCCTTCTTCTTCCGAAGGCTCATTTGTTTCCTCTTCCCTGAGCGTCAGGTTCCACTTGGCGGCTTCTTCTTCGTCTGTTTCAAATGGAGCCGGTTCTGTGTCGGTTTGTGGTTCTACACCAAGGGATGCTTCGGGTTCGGTGTTGATATTTTCGGGAGTTTCAACAGGGACCGGTTCGTTGAAAACAGGAGCCGGGCCAACCGATGCAGCCATATTGCGCGCCCTTGCCCGCATTTTGTCGACCCACGGACGAATGTCGAGTGCGAAGATGACAAAGACAAAGAACAGGACTGTTGACAAAAGTATCATGCCTGTTCCGGCAACACCAAGGAAGCCATTGAGGTAGTCGATTGCGCCATTGCCCAGGCGACCGCCCAAGGGGAAAGAACTATGAGGGAAAAGATACGCCAGCACCGGCGCTACTAACAGCAAGAGGATGGATATCCAACGCATGTACCTGAGTACCGGCAGTACTTTGGAGTCGTAAACGATGTGCAGGCCCAACGCACCCGCTGTGATGCCGATAACCAGCGAAGCTATGCCTGCGCCTTTGTAAACAAGTATGTGCGAGATGGCAGCACCAAAACGACCGCCCCAATTGGCCACAGAAGCGCTATCGTGATTGAACACAAACTTCCACATGCCTGCTGCCGACATCAGTTTATCCTGGTCGGCAGACCAACTGAAATAATAGCTGATGATAGAGAGACTAATAAAAAAGCCTGCCACTATGAAGAAGAAGCCGGTGGCCAAACGTAGCTGTCGCTTTCGTTCGAGGTTGGCTTTTATCACTTCTTCGGGAAGTGGCGGAGGTGGCGGTGGTGTTTTTTGTTTTTTTGTGCTTGTAGCCATCGGGCGATAAATCGCTGTAAAAATACAATAATACAGGTGCTATAAAACTACTTATTCTTTCCGCAATAAATTTATTTTACCCATTTTTTAATATGAACGTCGTGTTGTGCGATCTGCATGGTCTTCCGGACAAACAAAAGCCCCCTGCCGGTGTGGCAGGGGGCTCTCAGAAAACGATATGTTTACAATCAGTCTATGCGTGAGAAACGAGCTGTGCTAAGAAGCACATTTTGCTCGTTGTAGATCTGGATTAGGTACATGCCCTTCGTCAGGTTGCTCACGTTGACCTCATTTCCGGTGGCGGTGAGTGCCACACGACCATCAGGTGCCAGCACTACTGCGTGTACCGCAACCGGTGCGTCTATGTGCAGCACAGATGTTGCAGGATTCGGATAAACAGAAACCAATGTCTCTGTGGCCGGCGTGTTGATGCCTGTGGTACCGATAGTGACTGTGTTAGAAGTATCAGTACATCCGGTGATGTCTGTAACTACTACCATGTAGTCGCCATTGGCCGGGCTCATCAGGATGCTGGAAGTAGCACCTGAAACAGCAACCCCATTGCGGAACCACTGGTAGCTGCTGAAAGAACCTGTGTACAGGTAGTTGCCTGTTGTGTTGTAGGTGGCTACCGCGTTAGGTGCATTGAGCACTGTGCGCGCAGGAAGTGCCCATGTGCACACGCTGTTATTGATCTCGAGTGTATAGTTGCCAGCTGTAGTCGCCATGTGGCTCGCATTTGTAGCGCCGGCAACAGCTGTGCCACCCAACGACCATTGGTAGGTTGCACCCGGGATAGTAGTGCCCACAAGGTTCACAGGGTTTCCGTGACACATAGTAACATTAGGACCAGCCGGAAGAATGGTAGCTGCAGGTGGTGCCGATACTGTTTCGTTCATTGTAACAGTTGTAGCGCAACCGAAGCCGTCGGTAACAGTATAGCTGATCGTAGATGTTCCCGGAGCAACGCCTGTGACCAGACCTGCGGCGTCAATAGTAGCTGCAGCGGTTGTAGAGCTGGTCCAGGATCCGCCGGCAGTAGCGTTTGCGAGTGCAGTAGTGGCACCAACACAAACGTTTGCTGAGCCAGTGATCGGCGCAACAACGGGGAGCGCGTTCACTGTGATCGCGTAGGTAGCATTACAGCCTGTAGCGAATGCATAGCTGATGTCAACCGTGCCGCCCGCAACACCGGTAACAATGCCGGTTGTGTCAACAGTGGCTATTGTAATATCGCTGCTTGACCATGTGCCGCCTGTGCTTGTTTCTACCAAGGTGATGGTACTGCCCTCACATACTGATGTTGGGCCGGTGATCGGATCAGGGGTAGGGTTGATCACTATTACAGCCGAATCAGCCATTGTGGCCATACACGTTGTGGTAGTATTAGTTGCGTACACATAGTATGCGCCGGCTGCTGTTTGCGGACCGAAGTCGAGTCCTGAACCGGTACCGGGCAATGTAGTTACGGGAGTTGCGCCGTTGTACAATGCGTAGTCTACTCCGGTTTCTGAGCCGCTGAGCAACACGTTGAGTCCGGTTCCGCCCGCGCAATAAGCGCCGCCGCCGGTTACGTTAAACACTGTAGGGAGTGCATTCAGCGTCACAGTAGCGGTTGTATTTACCGAGCATCCGGCAACTGTTGAAGAGACAGTATACACATTGGCACCTATGGTTGATGGTGTTACCATTACTGTGTCGCAGGTAGTGCAGGATAGTGTGCCCGGACCAGCCCAGTCGAACGTAAGTTGAGGAGTTGCATTTACTGCAATATTGTCTATTGCCCAGTAGAAGCCCCATGTAGAGCGGTAATACCACCTGATCTGAACCGATGGCATACCGATGGCACCTGCAGGAAGAGCTACAGTAGTAGATGGTGTGGTAGACAGCCATGTTGGTCCGCCACCCGGCAGGCCGGTCTGGTCAAGGAATGTAGCCCATGTAAGGCCATCGGTGCTGTATTCAACTACTACGGAACTGTCGCCGGCCCATGTAGGTACGTACTGGTTGAAAGAGAGCGTAGCGGCTGTATAACCTACCAGAGAGAAGGCAGGAGATACCACCATTGTAGTTGTGGTGATGCCCGCGCCGGTAGCATCGGGTGCTGCCTGCATATATGGAGAACCATCGCCCGGGGTTGTGCCGTTGTAGCCCGGAGAACGACGGATCTGGAAATAGCTGTTGCTTATGCCTGAAAGGTTGGTGATAGCCCAACCCGGAGCTCCAGCGTTAAAATCTTCGTGCAGCACTTCAATGTCAGATGGTGTGGCAGTAGCAACAAGCATGGTGCTGTCGCCGTTGCAAATGGCTGTTGTGGCAGGAGTGATGGTAATGCCTGTAGGTGGCACGTTGATGGTAACTTTTGCACTATCCTGAAGACCCCAGCAACCGGTGGGAGATGCCGCTCGGAAGTAGAAAGTGTGGGTGCCTGAATTGGTGATGACCTGTGAAGTAGAAGGAGTAGCTGTGGACGTTCCGTTGTATTGAACGCCCTGGTAGTAAACTGTACCCGTGCCAAGCAATGCAGCGTTGATCGTTGTGGAGCTGCAGAATGTTCCGGCACCTGTAACGTCAACGTTAGGAGGGGTTTCAACTGTGACCGTGATCGTATTTGAGGTTACCACCAGCGGAGATACACATCCTGTTGCATTCATAACCACTGATACGGTATTGCCGTTGGCGAGTGTATTTGTTACCCAAGTGGTGTTGGTGGCGCCGGCCACAGGAGCTCCATTGCGACGCCACTGGTAGGTTGGAGTACCTCCGTTGGCAGGCGTTGCAGTGAAAGTTACTGTTGTGCCCGGGCAAATGTTGCCTGCAGGATTCTTGGCAATAGTTACAGAAGGAGTCACTGTTGCCTGAAGCGAGAGGTTTGCAAAAACTGTTCCTCCGCCACCTGTTGTTATGCCGGTGAGGCCCGGTGCGGCAGACGGCCTTATAGCACCTGCAGCTGACCCTGCACCGGTAGCCTGAACCTGTAAACCTATTATAGTAATGGTATTGATGTTTGCTGTGCCAAAACTCAAAATGTTCACCGTTACGGTTGTAGCGGAGATGCCACCACTGTTGACAGCAACGATGTCACTACCGGTGGAAGTGAAAGTTGGTGCGGCACCGGTATTGAACTGCCAACCCGGAGGTGCATTCAAGACCAAAGCATGGAAACCGTTGGTAATGTCAGTGGGGTTTCCTTCAGTAATTACGATGTTGCCCAGCGTGGTAAAACCTGCCGCAACGCCACCCACAGCCCGGTTTGCACAAATGTTCGTGCCGCCAGTGCCCGGGGTTACAGTAATAGCGGCGCTTGCCTTCAATGAGCCTATTCCTGCTATTGCAGCTACCAGAAGTAGTAGTTTTTTCATATCTCCGTATGGTTTAATGATCGTTTATGCTACTAATAATTGCAGACACACAAGATGCGCAGGATGTCCTGCATACACATGTGTATGTTCAATAATAGAGCGACTAAAGATACCAATAATTGAACAAATTACAATAGTAATTTCCCGCATGTGATGCCCGGGCGGGGTAACTCACATGCAGGAATGATATACAGGAATAAAAATACCTTATAACTTATTGATAGTTAATCTATTTGTTGGTGAATTTGGCCCTGTAGTCGTTGATACTATGCTGCAGGATTTTTTTTGCAAGGCGTGCATTTTCAAATTCTTCAACCTTAACTTCTTTCTTTTCCAGAGTCTTATACTCTTCAAAAAAGTGCCTCAGTTCTTCAATAAAGTGGGGAGAAAGCTCATTAATGTCATTAAAATGGGCCACACTCATGTCATTGGCACATACCGCGATCAGCTTGTCGTCGGCCTCGCCCTGATCCAGCATACGCATCACACCTATTATTTTAGCCTCCACCAGGCACAAGGGTTGCATGTCTATTTGTGATAATACCAAAATGTCCAGCGGGTCATTGTCATCGCAATAGGTACGGGGAATGAAGCCATAATTGGCAGGGTAGTAGACAGAAGAATAGAGGACACGGTCCAGTTTCAGCAGGCCGGTCTCCTTATCCAGTTCATATTTTGCCCTCGAGTTGCGGGGGATCTCAATAATTGCGTTTACGGTGTTAGGAACGTTATCGCCGTATGATACGTCATGCCACGGATTAAAATTCATCTTACTATCTTGGGTTGTTGAAAATTTATTTTGCAAAGCTACAAAGGAAATGCGGTGTAAGTACGTCTATAATAGAAACGTGGTGCCTGATATTGAGGGAATTACGTCAGAAAAGTATCCTACCTGTCAAAGTTTAGCGTGCATGCAATAAATCTACACCAAGAGACGTTTGCGGAGAAACATTAACTGTAACACAGTCAAATTGATGGTTGTGTTATGTTTATGAAATATTTTCCCACCCAAAATTGTTTTTTTGAGTGGTACTTCTATCTTTGCAAGCCTCTGATTTAAATAAAAATCATAACCAATCTATATTAAGCAAACACAAAAACTAAAATCAAGATTATGGCAGACGTAAAAACAGCCGCGGGAAAACCATCAGGTGCTCAGGGTAGTGCAGGTAAACCAAAAAATTCAAATCATTTTTGGCTCAATCTTATTATAGTTGCGGCGTGTATCACGGCGGGCGAGTTGATCTGGAAATTTGTATTGGGTGCGGAAGGTAACTTCCAGGATGGAGCAGCGAGAGAAAAACCGGCGGGCATCCTCGGTACCATGTATCAGGGTGGATTTGTGGTGCCAATTCTTATGGCTACATTCCTCACACTGGTAGTTTTCGTTATTGAGCGTGCGCTTACTATTGTTAAGGCAAAAGGTAAAATGGATGGCGGCGAATTCGTTCGTAAAGTGCAGTTCCACCTGGCCAACAAAAACGTTGATGCAGCTATTGCAGAGTGCGACAAGCAGGCAGGTTCAGTAGGTAACGTAATGCGTGCCGGACTTGTGAAATACAAAGAAATGATCCATGCTACCGATCTGGATACAGACCAGAAAATAGCAGGCATCCAGAAAGAGATAGAAGAAGCTACTGCACTGGAACTGCCTATGCTGGAGAAAAACCTCGTGTTCCTTTCTACTATCGCTTCGAGCGCAACCCTCCTGGGTCTGTTCGGTACGGTATTGGGTATGATCCGTTCATTTGCCGCGATGGCGAACGCAGGTGCTCCTGATGCTGCTGCACTTGCTGCAGGTATCTCTGAGGCCCTTATCAATACCGCACTCGGTATCGGTACTTCATTCTTCTCTATCCTTTTCTACAACCTGTTCACTACCATCATCGACGGAGTTACTTACTCTATCGACGAGAGCGGGTTCACACTCACACAGAGCTTTGCTTCTACACACAAATAATTGTTACAGGTATCATGCACCCGAACACAGGGTGCATGATACCTGCTGATAATAATTATATAAGTGTGGTTATGGAATTTTTGTGAAGTAGTATCTTATTAATTTAACAGCAGAAGAAAAATACAATGCCTAAAGCAAAACTCCCACGTAAAAGCACGAACATCGACATGACGGCGATGTGTGATGTGGCGTTCCTGCTGCTTACATTCTTCATGTTGGCGACAAAGTTCAAGCCTGAAGAGCCTGTAGTAGTAAAGACGCCCTCATCCATCTCCGAAATTCCTTTGCCTGACGTGGATATCATGTTGCTCACTGTTGACGAAAAGGGACGCATATTCTTCTCTATCGACAACAAGCTGAAGAGGAAGGCACTGATAGACGACGTGGACGCCGAGCGTCAACTGGGTCTGTCAGAAGCTCAGAAGAACGCGTTCGCACTGGGTGGATCAGTCGGTATCTCCTTTTCTCAGATAAAGTCTTTCCTTGACCTCAGGCCTGATGAACAGGCTGAATCGGGAAGAACTGCATCCGGTATACCGGTGGATACTTCGGTACTGTCGCCCAACAACGAGCTGGCTCAGTGGGTGAAGAGTGCGAGGAACACTAACCCCAAGCTGCGTATCTGTATCAAGGCCGATGGTGACGCTTCTTATCCCAACGTTAAAAAGATCATCAACACACTGGAGGGATGGAAGATATTCAAGTTCAACCTCATTACAAACCTTAAGGCGGTGCCTGCGGGTACGGCAGCTTACGAGGCAAAGAATAAGGTGGCAGCGAGCGAATAAAGTGAATTGAAACAATATTTAAGAAGACGGAAACACCGTTCTCTGTACAATAAAAAACCATAGTCATGGCAGAATTAGATACCTCGTCCGGCGGGGGGCATAAAAAAGGCCCCGGCGTCAAGAAAGGTAAAAAACTAAGTACGCGTATCGACCTCACTCCGATGGTGGATCTTGGCTTTCTGTTGATCACATTCTTCATGTTCACAACAACATTGGCCAAGCCAAAGACCATGGAGATCAATATGCCTTACAAGGACGAAAAGCTCACAGATCCTGAGAAGAATAAGTTGAAGGCGAGTGTGGCATTCACTGTATTGCTGAGCAAGAACCACAGGGTATATTATTACGAAGGAATTGGTGATGACCCCAACAAGGCTCCTGATCTGAAAGTGACGAGCTTTAAGGCGAAAGATGGCATACGTGATGCGATCATAGCTAAGAAGAAAATGGTAGATGGTATGAAGCGTGCAGGTGCTCTGACTGCAAAGGATGAGATGACCGTGCTGATCAAGCCCGATACTACCAGCACTTACAGCGATCTGGTGAATATGCTTGACGAGATGAACATCAACGATGTGAAGGTGTCGATCGCCTCGCAGATTATGACGCTCGAAGTCGATGATCCGGCGCGGCGGGG
>JACSRV010000097.1 GCA_014879545.1 Chitinophagaceae bacterium
CCTACTCCTGGAACTGGGGCGATGGTTCGCCTACAGGTACAGGTGCAACGGCTACCCACTCTTATTGTACGCCCGGCTACTACACGGTCACGTTATTTGTTACCAATGCAACGGGTTGTGTGGCGTCTTTGGTGCGGTCGTCGTATATCCATATATATAATCCACCAATTGCGAATTTTACGTGGTCGCCGTTTGCGATCTGTAATCCGCCGGGAAGCGTAACGTTCACAAGTTCAAGTGCAGGTGCTGCACCGCTGACCTGTTCGTGGGACTTCGGGGATATGACCGGTGCCGGTGCCGGGTCTCCGGTAAGTCACCCCTATACAGCAGTGGGCAGCTATAATCCGAGGTTGATAGTTACCGATGCCAACGGATGTAAAGACACAGCTACCCTTGGTCCGGTGATCGTTGATACGATCAGGGCGCAGTTCACCTATTCAGATACTATCTGCAGGTACTCATATGTGACGTTCCCCAATACAAGTTCGCCACATACCAGCCGCACGTGGGACTACGGTGACGGTAGCCCTACTACTACACTTCTGAACGGCGGGCACGCCTATTCATCTACCGGTGTGTACACCGTAACACTGACGATCAGTAATCCGCCATGTACCAAGACGGTGACGCATGTGGTGCACGTAGTGGACGGGCCAACCGCAACGATAACACAATCACCGACACAGCCATGTCCGGCACCGGTGGCTATTACTTACACAGCCAGTGCGCCTGCGGGAACTATTTTTGCATGGGACTTCGGTACGGGAAGTGGAGCCGGTAGTCCGGTTTCGAATACGTTTTCTACAAACGGGGTAAAGACAGTGAGACTTATCACTATCGATCCATCAACGGGATGCAGGGATACATTTACGCACACCACAACTATTTACGATCTTTACTTTACGGCAGACGCCACTCCGTTGGAGGGTTGTAAACCTCTGACAGTTAGCTTCAATACCAGTGCCCTGACTAGTGTGCCCGGCCCGACCTATGCCCCTTATCCGTACTCATTTGCTTCCTACTCGTGGAATTTTGCTGATGGCTCAGGATTTGGTTCAGGTCCTGCACCTACCCATACATTTACTGCGGTGGGTATATACAATGTAGTTGTTACTGCCATGACATCAAACGGATGTCCCGCGTCTGATACGATACAGATACGCGTGGGAGAACCTCCTGCTGCTACGTTTACAGCCAACCCGTTGCACGTTTGCTATGGTGCGCATATACCAATTACGTTTACGCCGGTGATAACAGATGGCCCGATAGACAGATGGGACTGGGACTTTGGTGATGGTGGCACAACCATTTGGGATACTACTGCTGCAACTGCGACACACATTTATTCATTACCAGGATTGTTCACGGTGACTGTCAGACCATATTTTCATGGATGTCCCGGCGCTCCGTTTACCATTACCGATTACATCACAGTCGATTCACCCAAGTCTATAATAGCCTATGTGCCAAGTTGCACACCGCGCACAAGGGTTCAGTTTGGAGATAGCTCGTTGGGAGATGATAGTCACGTCTGGATGTTTGGTGACGGATTTACATCAACAGCAGATCACCCGTTGCACAATTACCCGTCCGCAACAGTATATACCGTGAAGTTAGCAACCTACAATGCCAACAGCGGATGCAGGGATACCGCAACAATGGTCATTGACCTTACCCCGCCGGTATTTTCATTTGTTGCTGATGATACCACCATCTGTAAATATGATTCTGTGACATTGTCTCCGGTCATCACTGTGGGTTCGGCCACCGAGTATTATTGGAATATCTATAATCCCTATCCAACAACACCGCTTAGCGGCGGAACGATATACGGATCGGGACAATTTGGTTATCGTTTTTATACCACTTCGGGCCAGCATACGGTAAGAATGATCATCAGGGATGGGCTTGGATGTCTTGATACGGTAATGCGGACCAACTATGTTACTGTTGGTAAGCCGGTGCCGAATTTCACAGCTGCGCCATTGTCGGGCTGTGTGCCGCTGAACGTAGTTTTCTCTGATGGTAGTTCTGCTGCCGCCGGTACAACACTTTCGTCCTATGCATGGTCGTTTGGGGATGGAGGCACTTCTACTGTTACAACACCTATGACGTTCCACACGTATACTGCTGCCGGAACTTATGATATCAGAGAGATCGTTACCGATAACATCGGTTGCAAGGATACGGTTGTGCGTCCGGGTTATATCACAGCATATGATCCCGTAGCATCTTTTACAGCAAGCAACACCCATCCTTGCCGTTATTCGCCGGTTACTTTCACCAATACATCAACGGGGGGTATCGTGTATTCGCATTGGGATTTCGGAGATGGGGACACTTCGAATATCGCCTCGCCAATACATAGTTATTCGGCATCGGGTACCTATACGGTGAAACTGACCGTATATGATTCGCATGGTTGTTCTGACCTTGTCACCGTTACAGGATTGATCACTGTCGCCAATCCGGACGCGGGATTCACTATGAGCGATTCCGTATCAGTCTGTCCACCGTTGTTTGTGAACTTTACCAATACAACTACGGGAGCTGTATCATATGAGTGGGACTTTGGTGACGGTGGCACTTCGCTGGTACTGTCGCCAAGCAATATGTATATCGCATCCGGATTTTATCCGGTGAGGCTGATAGCGACCAATGGTTATGGTTGCAAGGACACCGTTATTCATCCGGTGAACATCTTTGGTTATGCCGGTGCGTTCAGCTATTCGCCTACCCAAGGTTGCGCGCCGCTGTCGGTTCACTTCTCAGCCACGCTCAGCAATGTTCCGTTCATCACCTGGGATTTTTCTGACGGTGTAACCACCAGTCTGACTTATACAGATACAGTAGTACATATATATACCACTCCTGGGGCCTACGTGCCTAAGCTGATATTGAGTGATAATACCGGGTGCCAGACATCAAGTACCGGTCTGGATACGATAAAGGTGAATGCAGTGTTCCCTAAGATGAGTACCAACCCGTCGCCTGTTTGTATCGGCATTCCATTCACAATGATAGATTCTTCAACAAGTTTCTGGGACACTATCAAAACATGGGAGTGGACTTATGACGGTAATACAAGCACGCTCTCTTCACCATCGCATATTCTTAGCACACCGGGTACATATCCTATTACACTGAAGGTGACGGACGGGTGGGGCTGTTTCGGAGTATTGAGCAGCAACATTGTCATCAATCCGCCACCTGATGTGACTGCCAGCCCCGATACCGTGGTATGTGTTACAGACCCTGCGACGCTGAGTGGCTACGGCGCAGCAACCTACACATGGTCGCCGCCGGCCACCCTCAGTTGCACTACCTGCAACCCTACATTGGCTACGCCAAATGTGCCGACAACCTATACGGTCACAGGTACCGATGCTAATGGCTGTGTGGATTCGGCAACGGTAACTGTGGGCCTGCGAACCCACACCATCAGCAAGGCCTGGGGTGATACTGCAGTATGTGAAGGCGTGACGGTGCAGCTTTTTGACACAGGTGGTACTTCTTATTTATGGATGCCACCCACCGGGCTTAACAGCAGCACCGCATACAATCCGTTAGCAACACCGCCATACACTACTATCTATACGGTGATAGCCCGACTGGGTAGCTGTATCCCCGACACCAATCAGGTGACGGTAACCATATGGCCATTGCCGAAAGTGGATGCCGGTCCCGATCAGCGGCTTGTAGCCGGTTCCATAGCCTATTTGCAGGCATCGGGTACAAACATGGACACCTACAAGTGGTGGCCGGGCGAAACACTGAGTTGTACTGAATGTTTGGCGCCTGTGGCCAGCATGACCATGAATACAACGTACTACATAGACGCTGTGTCTGACAAGGGTTGCCGCGCTTCCGATTCGGTGCGCATATTGCTGTATTGTGATAACAGCATGGTATTCGTTCCCAATGTATTTACTCCCAATGGAGACGGGCAGAACGATATTTTCTATCCGAGGGGTATGGGTATAAAGACCATCAAGTCATTCAGGGTATATAACAGATGGGGCAATCTTCTGTTCGAACGTGAGTCGATAAACCTGAACGATGCAGCCAATGGCTGGGATGGATCGCATAAAGGCGAAGAGCCGCGCCCCGACGTGTATGTGTACCTCATTGAGGCTGTATGTTATACAGGAGAGGATGTACATATCAAAGGAGATGTGACCATAGTGAAATAGACGATGGACAATAGATAAACTAAGAGAGGCAACCCGTTCAGGTTGCCTCTCTTAGTTATGTAAAACGCAGTGGGAACTATTTACCGTTATCACCATTCAGTGTGAATACATACTGAACCAGATTGGCGCCCATCTGCAATGCGGCAAGTCTTTTTTCGGGGGCATCGTGGTGCACGTCCTGATCTTCCCAACCATCTCCGAGGTCGGTGTCGTAGCTGTAGAAACATACCAGACGACCCTTGTAAATGAGCCCATACCCCTTTGGTGGTTTCTCATCGTGCTCGTGGATCTTTGGTAGGCCGTTATTGAAGTTGAATTTCTGATGGTAGACAGGATAAGAAAAAGGCAACTCCACAAGGTCCAGTTCAGGGAAGACCTTCTTTAGTGCCGGGCGTACGTATGGATCCATTCCATAGTTGTCGTCAATGTGGAGGAAGCCACCACTCTCCAGATATTTGCGTAGGTTCTTGGCTTCGGCATCAGATACCGCCCAACGGCCGTGGCCTGTCATGTGGACAAAAGGATAATTGAACAGATCAGGACTGCCTATCTCTACCTGACCTTCTTTAAGGTCGAAAGAGGTGTGTAGCTGTTCATTGCAAAAAGAGGCGAGGTTCTTTAAAGAGGTAGGGTTGGCATACCAGTCACCGCCGCCGTTATAAACGAGCAAGCCAAGTTTCAATCCCTGCGCCTGAACCGATAAGGAAGAAACGGCAAAGGCGAGAGGCAATAAATAATTCTTTATCCGCATCAGGATACCATATTGAAGTATGCAGCAACAGACATCGCGGCAGTTTCGGTGCGCAAACGCTGTGCGCCTAAAGATACCGGTTTGTACCCGTTGTTGAGGCACAAATTTACTTCATCGGGAGAGAAATCGCCCTCGGGACCGATGAAGACCACTGCATCTTCCGATCCTTTTAACAGATCGGAAAGTGCGCTTTTGGGCGAGTTTGCGTGGCAGTGTGCTATAAGTTTCTGGGGTATGTTTTTGAAACGGTCAAGCGCGGTTGAAATCGGAACAAGCTGATTCAGGTCAGGCAAATAGCTTTGTTTTGATTGCAAAATGGCCGACTGCAGTATTTTTTCCCAGCGGTCGTGCCTGATGTGCGATTTCTGAAACCGGGAACTTGAGATGGGGGTTATTGATCCCACGCCCAATTCGGTAGCTTTCTCCAAGAGCCACTCATTGCGCGCATTGTTTTTTGTGAATGCAACACATAAATGCAATTGTTTGCCGGCTCTGGATTCCAGAAAAGTATCTGAGATTTTCACGTTGCACTTGTGGCGCTCAGCAAATTGTATCTCTCCATTGGCAACGGTACCTTTTCCGTCGGTGAGCGTGATGCGGTCACCTTCATCCATTCTTAGTACTTGCCATATGTGTTTGGCGGTTTCTGATTCAAGAGTTACGACACCGCCTGAGGTCATAACGCCGGGGTAGAAGAATCGGTGTAATTCTGACATAAAGCAAAATAACAAAAAAAACTAACGCAAAACTAACTGTTTGTCTGCTATTAGTTTACGCATATTTATCAACGCATATCGCATGCGTCCGAGCGCGGTATTGATGCTTACGCCGGTGAGTTCTGAAATTTCCTTAAAGCTCAGGTCGGCATACATACGCAGCACAATAACCTCGCGTTGTTCCTCCGGAAGACCTTCTACCAGTTTCCGAACGCTGTCGTGTACCTGTCGGCGTTCTATGGCGTCTGATGCCAGCTCGGCAGTGCCCAGCAACGCCGAAATGTCCTGACCATCGGGCAGAGTAACGGAGATCTGCAGGCGGGTGCGCCTGAAATAGTCCATACAAAGGTTGCGTGCCACACGCACCGCCCAGGGAAGGAATTTGCCCTGTTCGCTATAGCGACCCTCTTTTATCGTTTTGATGATCTTCAGGAAGGTATCCTGAAAAAGGTCTTCAGCAAGGTATTTGTCTTTCACCAACATGAACAATGAGGTGTACACCGCGTCTTTGTGACGAGTGATAAGAGTTGAAAGGGCTTGCTCCTGTCCCTGCTGATAAGCAAGAACCAGTTCTGCGTCTGATAGATTGGAAAAATGCATAACTTCTACTAGTTTAAACGTAATGTAACGTTCACGCCATTTGCCGTAAATTGGTAAAGTAGAAGTCTATGCTATAGAATAGATTTTTAGATGAATATGTCTGCAAAAAAGTTAAAAAAACCGAAACTGCCAAATATTTCTTAAAAACCGAATGTCCGGCAGGTGCGCTTTTGCAACATTATCAGACCGTAATAAGGCGCGCATGGTTGGGTGAATGTTGGGAAAAATAGCATTTTGCTCCTCCTACTGATAAAAAGCAGCTTGAAACGGAGCATCAGCCGTTAATTTTGCAACATGAAAAAATGGTTGCCGATAGCCATATTTGCGATGGCGGGTGTTACAGGTTTTTTTATTTCCGGATTTGATATTCCCTTAAAGGGAGCAAGTTTCAAAGGAGCGCCGAAGACAGAGGCACAGCTGGGTGAAAAGTTGTTTTTCGACAAGATGCTGTCGGCCGACCGCTCACTGAGCTGCGCATCCTGTCATATTCCTTCGCATGGGTTTGCCGATACGGTTGCGTTCAGTCGCGGAGTGGGTGGTCGTTTGGGCAAGCGCAACACGCCATCGTGCGCCAATGTTGCCGATCGTCCGTACCTTTTCTATGATGGCCGGGCAGCATCACTTGAAGATCAGGTGCGTTTCCCGATCGAAGACCATAACGAAATGGACCTGCCAATAGAAGAGGCGGTGAAGCGAGTGGGTGCCGACAAGAAATATGTTGCCTGGTTCAAGAAGATATACGGTGCTGCGCCGACCGCCAAAACACTACAGGCGGCTATCGCAGCATTCGAGCGTACCATAGAAACATCTAAAACCCCGTTTGACAGGTATATGGCGGATGATGAAAAGGCTATGTCGGCATCGGCTATACGTGGCAGAGAGCTTTTTATGAGCGACAGGGCAAAGTGTTTCGACTGTCACTTTTCACCCGATTTTACAGGCGATGAGTTCAGGAACATAGGTTTGTATGATGGAGTGACGTTCAATGATGAGGGTAGATATGGCATCACCAGGGATAAGAACGATCTGGGCAAGTTCAAGGTTCCGGGTCTGCGGAATGTAGCGGTAACCGGTCCGTATATGCACAATGGTATGTTCCGCACGCTGCGAGAGGTGATAGAGTACTACAATGATCCGTATAAGGTGGTAAAGGCGCCCGTAAACATAGATACGGCGCTTGCAAAGCCACTGAATCTTACCGAGCAAGAGAAGACCGATCTCGAGAACTTCCTTCTGGCGCTCACCGACGACCGCTTCGTGAACAAGTGATATATTCGCTGATGACCGGTAGTGCAGATCTGAAAAAATTATTGGACGCTAAAGCGGCAATGTATAACCGCAGGGAGTTCATTGTCCGCGACCCGATATGCATACCACACAGTTTCACAAAGCGTCAGGATATAGAGATATCGGGCTTTTTCGCGGCCACCCTTGCCTGGGGCAACCGCACTACCATTATCAATAGTTGCAGGCGACTGATGTCTCTGATGGACAATGCGCCGCATGAGTTCATCATCGGGCACCGGGACACCGACCTGAAACCTTTTCTTTCATTTGTACATCGCACCTATAATGCTACAGACCTTCTGTATTTTATTTCGGTGTTGCAGCGGCACTATAAGGAACGGGTATCGCTGGAAGAGGCTTTTGTGCCCGCCGGTAGATACAAGGAGCCTACAGTGCAGCAGGCATTGGTGCACTTTCACGGATACTTTTTTGAAGGCGAGCACCCTGAACGCACCCGGAAACATGTGGCCACACCCGCGCGCAACTCGGCTTGCAAAAGGCTGAACATGTACCTGCGCTGGATGGTGCGCAAAGACAAGAGTGGTGTTGATTTCGGGATATGGAAGAAAATAAGTCCGGCACAATTGGTCTGCCCGCTTGATGTACATGTGGCAAGAGTTGCAGCAAGGCTGGGAATGATACCTAACGATAAGGCCGACTGGAAAAATGCATTGATACTGACAGAACAATTAAGGGCTATGGACGCAGCAGATCCGGCAAGGTATGATTTTGCATTGTTCGGGTTGGGTGCAGAGGAGCGCCTATGATCGTTTCTCCAGTTTCAGCAGGCAATAGTGTTTCACTTCTTTTGCGCGCGTGGCAGGGTTAAGGAAGCCCGGCGTGAGCTCGCTCACTTTGTAGAATACGCCTTCTTTTTCGGTAGTGTATCTGATGCCCATTTGGTTGATCTGAGGCAGATGTTCGGGCATGGTAAGCAAGTATTCCCTGGAGCCGATATCGGTTAGTGTGTCTATGCTGATGATGGTACCGTTGGCGTAGAACCTGATGGCGTTTATAGGGTCGTCAATCCGGTATACAGCCACATCGTTTGTTTTGATCCCTTTTTCCCTGATGTAGCGACCCGTTTGCGAACCCACCTGATAGGAGAGCAGATTGTAATAGAAGAAGTTGGTAAGCAATGCGTTTACGATGATGATGCCCACGGCCGGAAGCCACAGCAATTTTCCCTGCAGCTTCTTATTGAAGGCAAGGTATAACCAAAGACCTACACCGGCTGTCCAGAGTGCCATTACAACCATACCACCGTTGAATGACCACGCGGTAAGTGCCAGTAGCGCCACAAGCAGCAGCACCGTGATGACGATATGCGTTGGCGCCATCACCTTAGTGAGGCGTGGATAACTGCCGCTGAGCATTTGTTGTATGAGCCGGGCGGTCATGATAGCGGCCAGCGGGAACGCAACAAAGATGTAGTGTGGCAACTGGTAGGCTGATGAACCCAATGCCAGATAGACGAGTATGAACCCTCCTGTAGTTATCCATTCGCCGGAGACGGGTAGACGGAACTTGTTGCGGATAAGTGAGCCTACGTTCAGAATGATAGCTGTGATGAAGAGGAATATCCAGGGCAGGAAAGACCACAACATGTTCAGCATCAGGAAATCCATCTTGGCACCATTGCTCCATGGGCTCTCGCCGGTTATGCGTCCGAAACTCTGCGACCAGTAGAAAAAGCGGAGTCCTGAAACACCGGTTGTGCCATTCACCAGTTTTTCGGGGTGCATATCGAATTGCTGATACAGGCCGATGCTCATGGGTATGAGCATCACAGCAATGACCAATAGTGCGGGAATAAAGCCGGGGCTCAGGAAATTCTTCCATTGGCGTTTCAGGATCCAGTCGGTACCAAAACACAATACCGGCAATATGAGTGCTATAGGCCCCTTGGTCATCATGCCCAGTGCAATTGCGGCCGCGCCGCCAAGCAGGTACAGTAGGCGTCGGGATACGACCCATTCCTGTATCAACCAGATGGAAGTGACAGCACAGCTCATCAGCACTGTATCGCAGCGTACATCATTTGTCCATAGGAACATACCCTGGCAACTTGCCAGAATGAGCGCTGCTATGCGACCGGTAGATTCATCGTACAGGCGTTTTCCCAGTTTATAGGTGGCAAAGACGGCCCACAATGCGAACAAGAGGGAAGGGAGTTTATAGCCAAAGTTGTTGACGCCGAAGATCTTCATACTCGTTGCGCTGAGCCAGAACAACAAGGGTGGTTTGTCGAGGTATTCTATGCCTCGGTCATATATGTGCAGGTAATCGCCGCTAACCATCATTTCCCGGCTTATCTCGGCATATTGCGATGCGTCAACATCCATTGTGTCCACCCGCACAGCAGTGAAGTAGATAAGGGCGATCACAATAAATATCCAGAAAGGGATCCGTGGCATGATAAAACTTTTCCAGCCGCAAAAATAGTCGCAATTTTATGGTATGCTTCAATTAAAATATTATTCCTACGACCTTCCTTTCGAATACCCGTTCACCATAGCCAAGGGCACCAAAACGCATCAGCCCACACTCATCACCGCATTGGGGATGGGTAATATGTATGGTTTTGGGGAGGCGCCTGCCATCGCATATTACGATGTGACTGTGGACGGCATGAAGCAGGTGCTTGCAGAGAAAAAGGGAATGATAGAGAAGTTCGCACTCACTGATCCGGCACGCTTTTGGCATTTTTTGCATCATCTGATTCCCGGTCAGCATTTTCTTACTGCCGCATTAGATATTGCGGGTTGGGATCTCTTTGCGCAGATGCGTAGGATGCCATTGTATAAACTATTAGGGATAGAGAGAGGGGCCATGCCTGTAACCGACTATACGATAGGTATGGATACGGCAGAGAATATGGTGGCCAAAGTAAGGGCGCATCCCTGGCCGGTATACAAGATAAAATGTGGTGGAGCGCATGATATAGACGCGATAAGGGCATTGCGTGCGGCTACAGGCGCTCCTTTCAGGGTAGACGCCAATGAAGGCTGGACCTTTGATGAAGCGAAGACGCTGCTGCCCGAACTGAAAGCGCTGGGTGTGACCTTGGTGGAGCAGCCATTGCCGAGGACCGCATGGGAAGAAATGGCGGCACTGAAAATGATATCACCGCTACCACTTTTTGCAGATGAAAGCTGCCGCACCGAAGATGAAGTGAAATTATGTGCTGCCGGCTTTCATGGAATCAATATAAAACTCACCAAGTGCGGGGGCATTACACCGGCTATGCGCATGATAAAGGAGGCGCGGGCCCTGGGTCTGAAGGTGATGATGGGTTCTATGAATGAGAGTTCGGTGGGGACTGCGGCTATAGCGCACCTGATGCCCTTGCTGGATGAGGTGGATGCTGATGGGCCACTCTTGCTGAAACAAGACCTGGCAGAGGGACTAACTTATAACAATGGATTGATCTCTATTACAGAACGCCCTGGTCTGGGCATTAGAGTAACAGGCCCTAAGCCGTCAGCGGCGTTTCCCGCTTAGTCATGTTGCTTGCGTTTGCTGAGCCAAAACAGGATAAAGAACATGAACAGGAAGAGCAGGTAATTCACCACTACAAAAACCGCATATATCTTTCCGGCTTCTGCGCTGAAAAATGGGATGCTCCTCAGGCTGGTGAACCGCCAAACAAATAGTATGCTGACGGGAAGTGAAAATATCAGACAGCTGATGAGTGTGCGTTTATTGAAGAATTCTTTCAACATGGGTGTACAAAGCAGGATAAAGATAAAATAGCAGGGTTAACGCCCCAGCATTCGTTTCATTTCCATTACGTCCATTTCAAGATCGGCCAGACGGTGGTAAACTTCTGCCGGCTCGCTGAAGTCGCTGCTTATTTTCATGCGGCCATACCACACTTCCTGTACATCTTCGGGTGAGATCTCAAGGGTGGGGAATTCGTGACGGTGGGCAATAGTGTCTGATTTCAGGTATAGTTTTCCTCTTTCTTTCAGGCGGTTCACTACACGCTTCACGGCGATACCTCCTTTATGTACCACAACATATACCCTGTTGTCACGGATATCTTCCAGTTTGTCTACCCATTCACCTATAATGCGATCGCCGTGCAGCACATTGGGAGCCATTGAAGGACCTTCTACCTCAAACATGCGATAGGTAGAGTTGCTGAGGCCGGGCAGGCGGAATGTGGGCAGCGTTTCCATGAATTCGGCATCGCCGTATCCCAGCAGGTAGCCGGCACGTGCCTTTACCGGTACGTATATGATGTTGTCATTACCTTCTTTATCCACTGCTATGATCTTGGGTATGGCGCTGTAGCCGGCCGGCTCTTTTTTGCTGAAAGCCCCCCGCAACATCAGGTCTTTTTCGTTGGAAGAATCATCGTCTTCCTTCACTTGTTCCATGTTTTTTGACAAAAGGTCGTCCAGTGACACGCCAAAATACTTGGCAAACGACCGGAGCGTTTCCACATTAGGCTCGCTGATGCCGGCCTCGTAGTTGGCTATGGTGGTGCGGCCAATATTCAGCTCAGAGCTAAGCCCATCCTGCGTTTTGCCCGATTTCTTACGGAGAAATTTTAAGTTGTTCGGTAAGTACATGACGCAAAGGTAAATAATTTTTTCCAGAAAATTTGGATTTGTCAAAATTATTGGAATACCTTTGTGTCATGATCGATGACAATTTCAATTGTCGCCTGATCAAAGGTGCCAAAAGCACATTCTATAACCCACATCACACAACCCTATAATTCTAAACCACTATCCGAACCATAAAAACAAACCAATATGACACAAGAACAAAAAAGACAGGTAAGAGAGGCGCTGCTGCGCTACACTGCAAATTTCGATACTCAGGCAGAAGCTGCCGCGAGTCTTGATGCGGTAAGTTCTTCCACCATCTCGTTGATCAGGAATAATAACTGGGAGCTGCTGAGCGACCGCCTGTGGCACCATGTGGCCCGCCAGGTAGGTTTTTATTGCCGCGAATGGCAGGCGGCCGACACCAGCGCACACATGCTACTGCGCATACTTTTCTCCGACGCGCAACATTATGCTATGTCTTACGCAATAGCTATGAGCGCGGGGTTGGGCAAATCATTCACCCTTGCGCAGTATGCCAAAACAAACGAAAATGTGATCTGTATATCAGGAAAAGATACGCACAACCGCCGCACGTTCCTGCAGACAATGTTGCAATCACTTGGCGAAGCGCCCGCAACATCAACAAAAGAAATGCTGCAGCAATTGGTAGCAGCTATTTGCGCCAAAGACCAGCCGCTTGTGGTGATAGATGATGCACAGCACTTGAAGGACAGGGTACTATTGCTGCTGGCACTTATTGCTGCCGAACTACCGGAGAAAGCAGGCATTGTGATAATGGGTGATGCCACCTTGCGTATGCGCATCATAGAAGGAGTGAGGATGAAACGTGCAGGTTTTGCGGAGATATATAAGATCATCGGCAGACGTTTCATTACACTGAACAGTATCTCTGTTGCAGACACAGAAGCGGTTTGCCGCGCCAACGGAGTGCATGACGAAGACGTTATTGCCTGTATAGCGGCAGACTGCAACAACCTGCATGCGGTGACAAGCCACATAGTGCAGCACCTGGACAGGAGCATTGCCGCATAAACAAAATTGTAACCAATAAAATCAATAATATATGTATTACACTTCAGTTTCAGCCACACAAGCATCTACAGTATCATCACCTGCGCGCCGCAATACGAGAGCCGCAGCCGATATGGTAAAGGAAATGACAGGTATGAATGTTGCAGTGCTGCAATATCCTACAGAGATGGTGAATAATACACCTCAACGTATGCTGCACGTTATTGCAATGGCTTTGGATATGAGCCCGGAGGCATATAAGATGAAGACCCGAGTACGCAATGTGGTGGAGTTAAGGTTTATTGCCACTCTCTTTCTGAGGCAGTATTTCCCCGCGCTCACATTGCAGCAGATAGCCGCCTATTTCGGCGGGCAGGACCACAGCTCTGTTATCAATGGTCTTTCGCGCGCATACAACCTTATATACATACAGGATGCCGAGTTTCTGAAGAAGTATAATGCAGTTTTAAAATCAGTGACATCATGGCTAAGAAAAGAGGCATAAGGTTGCGTGTGAGTCACCAGCGTGTAGAAGCCCTGCACGAGATATGTGGTGAGATGCTCGCAGAATTCAGACCGGACAATGACCACCGCCAGTTGCTGCACGAATATATGCAGGAACTGCGCTATAAACTGGAGGAAATGCTGCAACGCAACCAGGAAAACTATACGCTGATGCTTGCCGGACCCGAGGCGGTTGCGTTTTACCAGTTGTGGAATATGCTGGATATAAAACACGACAAGTACGCATTGCTGATAGTAGACAATCTGCTGCGCAAGATGAGTTTGCTGGCAGCATAAGGACAAAAAACTATAAACCGATAATACTATGAAAACAAAAGTGAGAAAGGCGTTGACCGTGACGCAGGAGCAGTTTGAGGAAGCGATACAGCACTATGCTGAAGCAGAACGTAGAGAGGCCGAGATAGGCAGAATAATAGAAGCGGAAGTAAATGAGGTATTGAGCAAATATGAGGACGAACGTCTTTGTTTGTCTCAGGGAAAGCTGATCGCATTCGGCATAGCCCGCATTTATTGCAGCGAGAACAAAGAAGCATTGTTCAGCAAGCGAAGAAGTGTTGGTACGATGCATGGACTGGCCGGGTTCAGGCTGGGTACTCCGGCATTGCGACTGCAGAAAGGAACTAACTGGAATAACGTATTAGCGACACTAAAAGAGAAGCTACCCGAATATGTGCGCATTACCGAAGAGCCGGCAAAAGCGCTGCTGCTTGCCGACAGAAATACGGAAAAAGTCGCGCCGGTGCTGGTGGAACTTGGTTTGCAAGTGGTACAGGAAGATCTGTTCTACATAGAGGCCGGGAAGGCGGCATAAGGAACTAAACAAAAACAAGAAAGCATGACACACGATTTTACAGAGTTGTTACTCTCTACCGATCCAACGCCAACCGGCGTATATGTTAGTCCTGCATCTCAAAGCCGGACCCGTAGAGAAAGAAAACACGATTTGCTGCTTACTTTTTACCGCCATGCAGGCACCCCGAGGCGAAAACGAAAGACAGCCCCCGTAAAACCTACACTATTGAGTACCTTATTGTCGTTGTGGACATGATGCATCACCCATATTGCCCGAAAACGGCAGTATGGGTGACTTGTGTAATGGAGCTACCTCTGCGCGACACTTTCCATAAGTCCAACACATGTGAAATTAAATAACTCGTATGGTGTTTGTATGTACATGCAATTTTTCCTGCTTGAACTGAAAGTTTTATGCAGCACTTTCGGGGTGAATAAAAAGATAAAGTCTATTGTAAAGTGCTTATTATCAACCAAATAATTTTTGGAATCAAAAAAATAAGGTTAGATTTGTATAGATGAACATCAAGTACGCCACTAAACGCATCACAAATTCTGAGACCACTACTTATATATTAGTGGCTTTTGTGCTGGGCGTAGTTCTGATCGGAACGCTCCGCATTTTACTGATGTAATCAACAACCACTGGTCGTAATGACGTGGTTATTTCCCGGCTTTCAGCAGACTACTATATTCAGCAGGTGAATTAATAACGGAGATCGCTTTTTCCAGTTCTTTATCGTACTGCATGGTTTGTGCCATACGGCCACGTGTGTAGTAATACCTTGATGCTATCTCGCTCTCCAACACATGACGAACCTGGTCTTTATGTTTCAGCAGGTCTTGTTTCTTGTCGTGCGATAACTTGCTTTTCAGCGCTTCAAATTCAGCTTTCACGTTGTCGTAATATTTTTCGCGCAGCGCAATGTTTTTCAGAGAATCGAATTGGATCTCTGTTTCTGTTTTATAAGAATAGTCTTTACTCTCTACCCACTTAGTGAATTGATTGAACTCAGCTTCAGTGAGTGAAAACTTGGTTGGATCGGGGATAGAAGAGTGTTTCGCCGCGTATTCTGTTGCGTAGTCAAAGATGTAGTTCTTTGAGTATAGCGTGGTGGCAACAAGACTCATAGGCTCGTCTTTCACCACAATATCCGGCGATACGCCACCTCCGCTCAACACACTACGTCCGGCTTTTGTCTTGAATGTTTTGCGCAATGAGTCGGCGACAGTGCTCACGCTGCCGTCGGCATTTCTGTGCGCGTAGTCTATAGCTTGTATGCAACGGCCACTTGGAGTATAGTAGCGGGCCACTGTAAGTTTAAGATGTGATTTGAAGCCAAGTGGTCGGGTCACCTGAACGAGCCCTTTACCATAAGAACGTTCGCCGATGATGACGCCCCGGTCCAGGTCCTGAATAGTTCCGGCAACGATCTCAGAAGCTGATGCGGAAGAGTGGTTCACCAGAACAGCAAGCGGTAAAGACTTGTCCCATGCAGGCAACATGGTCTTGTATTCTTTGTCCATTTCAGGAACCTTGTATCTGGTACTCACAACGGGTTGACCTTTGTCGAGGAATATATTGCAGGTTGCAACAGCTTCGTCAAGCAGACCACCCGGGTTGTTGCGCAGATCCAGCACCAGCCCTTTCAGTCCAGGCTGCACTTTCCTCAGACTATCAAACGCGTCTTTGACCTGTGCGCCGCATGCCTGTGTGAACTGAGTGAGCCGCACATAAGCAATGTTGTTCTGCGCGCCTACCAGGCCTGCATAAGGCACACTGGAGATCTCAATTTCCCCACGTGTAATAAGCTTTTCAGATGTCACTTGTGTGTAAGCATCTTTTACTTTCATTTTCAGTTGTGTACCGGGAGAGCCCTTGAGCAAGGCGCCCAGATCGTCAACACTTTTTCCTTTCAATGATTGTCCGTCAATGGCCTCAACCATATCGCCGGGATGCAGGCCGGCTACATGTGCCGGGCTATTCTCATACACATCGGCAACAAAGATGTCATCGCCCTTGCGTTGCATATTGGCGCCAATGCCACCATATTTGCCGGTGGTCATGAATTCATATTCTTCTATGTCAGCCTCTGATATGAAATTCGTATAAGGGTCCAGCTCCTGCAGCATAGCATCAACACCTGTTTTCACGAGTTTGCCCGGCTCTATCGGATCGACGTAGAATGAGTTCAGCTCTTTAAAAAGATTGCTGTAAATGTCGAGGTTCTTTGATATCTCAAAGTAGGGGTCGGTTGGAGTGGCCCTGATAAAAAAGAATGCAGTGCCGGTGAGCAATGCTCCGGCCAGAAAACCACGCGCTGAAAAGTTCTTTCTTGGTCTGTTCACGGTACGCTGAATAAAGAGTTACGAATTTACGGGTTTTAGCACCGCGCCAAGAAATTAATTGGCAGGCGTGTTGTGAATATTGTTATATAAATGGTAATTTGTACCCGTGTCGGGGTGCCGGGACGTTTCCCGGAGCCACTGTTCAACTGCACATAGTTATGAATCGCAGAAACTTCATACATCTTCTGCTCTGCCTGATGCTGGTCGGCTCTACTGCCACAGCACAGAAGCCATTTACCGAAGGTGTGATCGTGTACAATGTGGAGTTGGTATCACCGGACAATACCAGTGTAAAGGGCGTCTACACATTCAGCATCAAGGATGCAATGATAATGAAGGAGCTGGTGCTGGAAAACGGCTACGTGGATATTACTTTGCTGGATAGTGATGACCAAACCATCTATTCGCTTCAGAACAGAGGCGGTAAGAAATATGCTATTCAGCTGAATATGGATGAGACCATAAAGAAACAACAGCACTACAAGGGTTTCAGGATAGTTGATGAGGTGAATTCAGGGAAGAAGTTGAGCGGACTTGATGTGTTCAATGCACGGATCGTTTATCCGGATGGGGTACGGTCTGATGTGTCATATACAAAAGAGTGGCGACCTGCATATGCCGTCACGTTCAACAGGTTTCCAGATGCTTTGTTCTTCCCACTCAATTTCTACTACAACGAGGCCGCCGGAACCATGAATTTCGTGGCCACAAAGATGGAGGCTTGTCCTGTTGCGTCTTCCATATTCCGTATTCCGGCAGAATACAAGATCATTACATACGATGTCTATTTGCAGTTGATCAAAGAGTAATATGCCTCGAAATTTGCTGCGTGCCTTTATTCTGTTTTTGTGTTGTACAATCGGCATCGGTCTCCTGCCTTCCCGGCAGGCATGGGCACAGGCCCCTACCGATATGAAGATATTGGAGGAACGACGTAATGCCGCCGGCGACATTGTGCGCACTATCCAGTATACGCAAGGAGGCAAACGGGTTACAGAAACCCGCATTATAAAGCAGTTTCAGCCGCTGACGACCCCCATAGATCCGGATACACTGAACAGAGATTCGCTATTTGTGGTTGTGAGCAAGAGCCGCTTTGTATTGGATGTTTATTACAGAAGGAAGAAGATAAGGAGCTACAAGGTGGTGTTTGGTCCCAGGCCCAAAGAGAATAAGATGATGAAGGGAGACCGGTGTACGCCCGAGGGGAAGTTCTTAGTACTTAATAAACACGTCAGTGCTCGGTATGATAAGTTTATACAGATCGATTATCCGAATGACTCGTCACGTGTAAGATTTGAGCAGCTGAAGAAAAGGGGGACCATACCCGCCAATGCGGAGATAGGGGGAGATGTGGGCATACACGGAATATGGAAGGGGGGCGACGAAATGATAGATATGGGTGTGGGCTGGACGGATGGCTGCATTGCCATGAAGAATAAGGATATCGAAGAATTGTACGGGATCCTGGACGTGGGTGTGAAAGTGTTCATCAGAAAGTGATGCCTGAGACTGAGTGTCGCAGTTATCAAACTTATCCGCTAATTTCGCACACAAATAATTATCAATGAATAAGGTAGTAGCTGGTGCCGATGTGGCCATACAGGACATTCCGTCGGGTGCAACGATCATGTTAGGTGGTTTCGGCTTGTGTGGTATTCCTGAGAATTGTATCGCGGCAATGGTAAAAAAGGGTATCAATAACCTGACCTGCATTTCAAATAATGCCGGTGTGGATGATTTTGGTATCGGGTTGTTGCTGCAGAACAAGCAAGTGAAAAAGATGATCTCTTCTTATGTGGGCGAGAATGCCGAATTTGAGCGCCAACTGTTGAGCGGTGAGCTTGAAGTGGAACTGATCCCACAGGGTACTTTGGCAACACGCTGTATGGCGAGTGGCTACGGTATGCCGGCGGTTTACCTGTTGGCCGGTGTGGGCACAGAGGTGGCAGAGGGAAAGGAGGTTCGCGAATTTAACGGTAAGAACTACTTGCTGGAGCACGCCTTCGACTCGGATTTCGCCATTGTTAAAGCCTGGAAGGGCGACACATTGGGTAATCTGGTATTTAAAGATACTGCCCGTAACTTCAATCCAATGATGGCAATGGCAGGAAAGATAACTATTGCAGAGGTTGAAGAACTGGTGCAGCCCGGTGAGTTGGATCCTAACTACATTCATGTACCGGGCATCTACGTTCATCGCATTTTCCAGGGTACCAACTACGAGAAGCGTATTGAACAGCGTACGGTAAGGAAGCGCTAATAGCTATATCCTGCCTGATAAATATTTTATTTCAAAACATTTTTCCATAAATACCATGGGTTTAAATAAAGAGCAGATCGCTGCAAGGATAGCTAAGGAACTAAAGAACGGATACTATGTAAATCTCGGTATCGGTATCCCTACGCTTGTTGCTAATTATATACCTGAAGGAGTGAATGTGATCTTGCAGAGCGAGAATGGCCTGCTTGGTATGGGGCCTTTCCCTTTTGAAGGTGAGGAAGACCCGGATCTGATAAATGCGGGGAAACAGACCATTACTACCCTTCCGGGGTCGGTGTTCTTCGACAGCGCGATGAGTTTTGGCATGATCCGTGCCGGAAAGGTGGATCTGACAGTGCTGGGTGCCATGGAGGTAGCCGAAAACGGAGATATTGCCAACTGGAAAATACCCAACAAGATGGTGAAGGGTATGGGTGGCGCCATGGACCTGGTTGCGGCAGCCAAGAACATAATTGTAGCCATGCAGCATACCAACCCTAAGGGCGAAAGTAAGCTACTGCCACGCTGCACGTTGCCACTAACGGGTGTGGGTTGCGTGAAGAAGATAGTAAGTGATCTGGGTGTATTTGATGTGACAGCCGATGGTTTTGTATGCATAGAACACGCGCCGGGAGTGACGATTGACGAGATCAAGGCAAAAACAGCCGGTAAGCTCACTATTGCAGCCGACGTAAAAGAAATGACTGTTTAAATCGCGTTAAAGTCGGTCAAAACCACTGATGCAAATAGTATTATAACATTGTGATATAGTGCCCTTTATTTGAACAGGTGTATATTTGAATAAACTACTCTCTCCAAAAACTACTGTTATGAAACACACTGAAGGTTACGTTAATCATGTTATCGAGCATGGCGTTGCTACGATAGAATTCTATCATCCGTCCAGCAATTCGTTGCCTGCGGCAATTTTGAACGACCTTGCCAAGACGATCAATGATATTGGTATCGACAATCGAGTAAAGGTAATCATATTGCGTAGTGCGGGCGATGGTGCATTCTGTGCCGGTGCTTCATTCGATGAGTTGATGGCGATCACTAGCGAAGCCGAGGGAAAACGCTTCTTCAGCGGTTTCGCCCATGTCATCAACGCTATGCGCAAATGCCACAAACTCATTATAGGTCGTGTGCAGGGCAAGGCTGTAGGTGGAGGTGTCGGTCTTGTTGCGGCAACTGATTATGCCATCGCTACTGAAGGTGCTGCTGTAAAGCTCAGCGAACTGGCTGTGGGTATTGGTCCGTTTGTGGTTGGTCCGGCGGTTGAGCGCAAGATCGGCGTATCGGGACTGGCGCAGTTGGCAATCGACGCAACAGGTTGGCGCTCGGCAGAATGGGCAAAGCGCCGCGGGCTATATTCAGAGATGCATTCGAACATAAGTGAAGTTGATGATGCTGTGGATCGTTTGGCACAACGCCTTGCGCAAAGCAGCCCTGACGCA
>JACSRV010000020.1 GCA_014879545.1 Chitinophagaceae bacterium
CCTACTATTCTTCAGGCTATTCCTCTATCTGGCTCCCCCCTAAAATAAGCTAAAATGGTGGCTGTATAGCCAAAAGTACGTCCTTTCATATCTTTTTTGAAAGAATAGACTATCAACATTTTATCTAATTCAGTAATTTTTATTTTAATGAAATCCATAAATAAAATATTTATGGCGATGGCACTATCGCTATATTCAGTTGTCAGTTTTGCCCAGATCAAAAATGCCAAAACAGAAACCCTACACATCTATGGCGAATGCGAGATGTGCAGGGCAAGAATCGCAAAAGCAGGCAATGTTAAAAATATTGCACTGGTAAATTGGGATGAAAAGACCAAGAAAGCCGAAATTACCTATGACAGTGAAAAGACCAATACCGACGAGATCCTCAAACGCATTGCGCTGGCAGGTCATGATAACGAAAAATTCTTAGCTCCGGACGATGCCTATGCTAAGCTGCATGGCTGTTGCCAATATGAGCGGACACTAAAAGCTTATGTCAACAAAGAGCAACAGAAAGCTTCTGTACCGGATGAGCATATAGGCCATCATGCCAACCAGGCAAGTAATGCCGAACCTGCACAGGACATCCCACAGTTAAAACAGGTATTCGATCACTATTTTTCCCTGAAAGATGCGCTGGTAAAAACCGATGGAAATACGGCAAAGACAAACGCTACAGAGCTTTCCAAAGCGATCAAAGCTGTGGATATAGCGAAGCTTTCTGCCGAAGAACGTACAATATGGGAAAAGTATGTAAAGGATTTTGGCGCAAGCGTGGATAAGATTATTGCTGCAAAAGATATTTCGGGACAAAGAAAATCTTTCTCTGAACTTTCAAAAACCGTTTATGAGCTTGCTAAGGTTTCCAAGCAGGACAGCCCTGTTTACTATCAGCACTGCCCGATGTTCAATGGTGGTGCTAACTGGCTCAGTAAAGAAAATACGGTCAAGAATCCTTACTATGGTTCCCAGATGCTTACCTGCGGAAGTATTGTTGAAACCATAAAATAACACGCCCGTTACATGAAGAACAATACAAATTGGTACGTCATTACCGGAGGACCTTCTACAGGAAAAACTACGGTAGTGAACCTCTTATCCGAAAAGGGATATAATACGGCAATTGAACACGCAAGACATTACATCGATACGATGGCCGTCGGTGGTAAAACCGTAGAGGAAATAAGGGAAAATAAGCTGGAATTTCAGCAGGGTGTACTCAGGATGCAGATTGAACAGGAAGCAGATCTTGATCCAAAAGAAACCGTGTTTCTGGACAGGGCAATTCCCGATGCCCTTGCCTATTATCGTTTTTTGGGTCTGCAACCCGACGACCTTATAAATGATGCCTTAACAAAAGTTGATTACAAAAAAGTATTCATACTTGAAAGGCTACCTTTTATCAAGGATTACGCACGTACGGAAAATGAAAGTGAACAGCTTCACATACATTCACTGATCATAGAGGTCTATGAATCCCTGTCCCTGCCCGTAGTCCACGTTCCCGTACTTCCGCCGGAAGAACGGGTTCAGTTTATTCTTAACAATCTTTAATTTTCAATCGATCATGAAAAAATATACGTGCCCGATGCACCCACAGGTGATAAAAGACGAACCCGGCAAATGTCCGCTCTGCGGAATGGACCTGGTGCCAATGGGTGCAGGCAATCACCACGATGATACCGCTCACCACGGGCATCATCATGGACATGACCATCATCATGACCACGATAACCATAGCGATTACAACAAACATGCGGGCCACCATACAGGCGATTTCCTGAAAAGGTTCTGGGTCAGTCTGGTCATTACGGTTCCTATCCTGCTGTTATCGCACATGATACAGCACTGGCTTGGTTTTAACCTGAAATTTACGGGCGACAACTATGTGCTGCTTGCCCTGGGAACAATAATCTATGTGTATGGCGGTATGCCTTTCCTAAAAGGCATGGTCGGAGAAATCAGAGCCAAAGCTATCGGCATGATGACTCTGGTAGCCATCGCTATTACCGTTGCCTATGTATATTCGGTAGCCGTGGCACTGGGATTGAAAGGTATGGATTTCTTTTGGGAGCTGGCTACCCTTATAGATATCATGCTCTTGGGACATTGGCTGGAAATGCGTTCCCAAATGGCGGCATCCAAAGCATTGCAATCATTGGTCGCATTGCTTCCCAACAGTGTTACCGTAGAGCGAAACGGTGAAGCTGTAAAGATAAAACTGGAAGAACTGCAAAACGGAGAAACGGTTATTATCAAACCGGGTGAAAAGATTCCTGCCGATGGGCTGGTTACCGAAGGGCTTTCTTATATCAACGAAAGTATGCTTACCGGAGAAAGCGTTCCCGTTAAGAAAGAGGTAAATGATAAAGTAATAGCAGGTTCCATCAATGGTGACGGTGCCGTTAAGATCAAGGTAACGGGAGTTGGTAAAGACAGTTACCTGAATAAGGTCATCAACCTGGTACAGGAAGCCCAGGCAACAAAATCAAATACCCAGAACCTTGCAGATAAGGTAGCGAAATGGCTGACCTTTATTGCCATAGCCGTCGGGATCATTACATTCGTTTACTGGTTCTCCAGCACGGGCGATATGGCTTTTGCCCTGGAAAGAATGGTAACGGTAATGGTAACAGCCTGTCCGCACGCTTTAGGGGTAGCTATACCTTTGGTAGTCGCTATTTCCACGACCCTATCGGCCACAAACGGACTGTTGATCAGAAACCGTACTGCATTTGAAACCACAAGAAAGCTTTCCACCATTATTTTTGATAAAACGGGAACACTTACCAAAGGCTCCCATGCGGTAGAAAAGGTTATTCCTTTAACGGACGAGTACAGTGTTGACGAAGTGATCCAATACGCTGCCGCTGTACAGCAAAACTCTGAGCATCACATCGCTAAAGGTATGATCGCTAAACTGAAGGAAAAAGGACTTGCTTTATGGAAATCCGAGAACTTCAGCTATATGCAGGGTATTGGCGTACGGGGAACTGTCAACGGTAAGAATGTCGTGGCGGCAGGTCCGAACTATTTTAGCGAAAACAAGCTTTCATTGCCCGAAATCCCAGCTGAGATCAACCAGGAGGCAGAAACCGTAAATTTCGTACTGATCGAAAACAAAGTTATCGGAATCATTACCCTCGCCGACAGTATCCGTGAGGGTTCACAGGCTGCGATTGATGAGCTGAAAAAAATGGACATCAAATCATTTCTCCTGACAGGGGACAATGAGAAAATTGCTGCCGCCGTAGCCGGAAAATTAGGTATGGATGGCTATCTGGCAAATGTGCTTCCGCACAACAAGCAGGAAAAGGTAAAGGAGTTTCAGGCAAAAGGAGAAATCGTAGCCATGACCGGTGATGGTGTGAACGACGCTCCCGCACTTGCACAGGCTGACGTGGGGATCGCAGTTGGTTCAGGAACCGATGTAGCGGCAGAAACGGCTGACATTATACTGGTCGATAGCGACCCGAAAGACATCGTGAAACTGATAGACTTTGGAAAACTTACCTACAAGAAAATGGTTCAGAATCTGATATGGGCCGTTGGCTACAACGTGGTAGCCATCCCCCTTGCAGCAGGTCTGCTACAGCCGGAGAAATAACTGCATCGGGTTCAGTTCCGAATGGTGTAGTTGTTTCCACAGGAAATCAAATGTTTGGTATTAGCGGTGAGAAACTATCTCCCTATGTTAGGAAAAAGGTCAGAAATAAAATTAATTTTACACCCTATCCTGACTATTTGAATAACGTGTTGCCAAAAGCACCGGAAGGTTCAAATTACATGAATGACCCTTTAATAGGTATGCAAGCGGACAGTCCTGATCCGACTGTCTTTAAAAGCTTTCAGGGATTCAACGATCCCGGTAATTATATTCCGCCTGATTTGTATTTAGCGGCGGGACCAAATCATATAGTAGGAACTGATAACGGAAGAATAAGGATATGGGATAAAAATAGGAATTTGCTTAAGAACTTATCCGCCGATGCATGGTTTTCAACTACTTTAGGCGCAGCAAGTGCTTTTGACCCTAAAATATTGTATGATCACTTTAGTAAACGATGGGTTATGGTATGGCTCGACCAGGATGATGCAACTTCGAGAGGTTATTATTTGGTTTCAGTTTCAGCAGATTCAATACCGCTTGGTACATGGTACAATTACGCATTGCCTTCAAATGTTAATGGCTCGACTCCATCAGGAAGCTGGGGCGACTATCAGGGTGTAGGTTTTGATAATCAGGCAATATATCTTACTTCAAATCAGTTTGTATTTGGCGGTA
>JACSRV010000067.1 GCA_014879545.1 Chitinophagaceae bacterium
CGATATATAATACATGGGTGTTGCCACCAATGTAGAACTCGTTGGGCGACGTAATGGTAAGGGTTACATTGGGGCCCGATTGCTTGAGTAGGCTCATTTTTACTTTTTGTTTTTCCTGCGCCTGCACCTCGCCTGCCCAAAGGCAGAGCATCAATACCGAACACGCAACAAGTAGTTTGCTTTTCATCTTTTTGGTTTCGCTTTATACAAATGTATTAAAAATATGTTGCAAAAGACATTGTCTTTTAACACGTCACCGCAAAAAATCAGAAATTGAATACCGACTATCAGGCTGCTTTCAGTTTGCTAATCCATATGGTACCGTTCTTACTTTCAAACTTGTCTATGGTACCCTGTCTGTACATTCTGTTCAGTTCTATCAGTGCTTCTTCTCTGGACATGTTGCCAAGAAAGACAAATTCTTTCTCGGTCATGGTTGGGAAATAAGAGAATAATTGCTCGGGTGTGCGCAGGTAAGATTCTTTTTGAGCGCCTGGTATCATCGTTCTGATGATGTCTTCAAAGCGTTCGTAGGGTTGAAGTCCGCGGATCACATGTTTTGTCTTGTTTCCGTTTGAGAAGAATAGGGTGGGGAATCCCTTTACACCCAACTGCTGTGACAATGCGAGATCCTGACGGAAAAGCTCTTTCGCCTTCCCTTCATAGTCGCGCAATAGCCTTGCAGCGTCAAGTCCCACTTCAAATGCAGCCATACGCAGGTGTTCCCACTTTATGATGTTCTTCTTTTGAGTGAAGACCATTTCCTTTATCCTGCGCAGGAAATGTATCGCCCTTTCCGGGTCCTGAAGTTGGGCGGCTTTAAACGCGATGGATGGTGGATATGATGATGTCAGAGGGTCCTCGCGCCAAATGTCACCGTCAAGGGGCATGTCATAGGCAGCGCCTACTTCGTCCCAATGTTTTGCCGCATCGGCAGGTTTGACAATCGCGGTACCATTGTATTTCTCCCACGATGGCAGCAACCCACCCATACAATACTCAATATTGACATAGTTGTCATATTCCAGTTTCAGCTTGCGTAGCGTGGGTTGAATGATCCAGCAAGTTGAGCAGATCGGATCTGTGAAATACAAGACCTGTATCTGTTTGTTCTTACCAACGATATATGGTTTGGGTACATCGTCCAGCGCCAGTGGCAGGGGGATGTCATCATCATTCTGAAGTGAAGGTTCCAGGAATTGTTTTTTTAGTTCACGGCCTTTCTTCAGATGTTCAGCAAGGTCCTGTATACGTTTTTGGTAATAGTTGTTGAATGCGGCTTCATAATCATTGTTTTCGCCAAGACAGTCGGCCAGCGTCCGTGCATCTAGTATGGCATTGGTAGTGCCTGCACTGGTGAATGGCAACATCTGGTGTGCCGCGTCGCCTATAAGTACCACATTAGACTTGTGGAACGCCGGTAGCATGTCAAAGTCTTTTGTCTCCCAGATGTAACTCGTCGAAAAGTCATTCGACCGGAGAATCTCTTGCACCACCTCCGGGAAGTCGTACATGAAGCGAAAACAGAAAGCACGCAACGCTTCGGGCGTATCACCTGTCACATCAGAGATCGTAGGGTCATATTGCATAAACCAGACCAGCTCACTGTCAGATGTTGGTATGAATCCGAAAGCACGACCATTATTCTTATCCTGAAATTTGGAAAAAACATTGGGATGTTTCCGGGCTATTTCCGGGTTGGTTGCTATCCCTACGATTTCTTTTACCTGAACCGGGGTGTACTTTACGTCGTTGAAAAGCAGATTCCTTACCCTCGAGTTGCCCCCGTCTGCTGCAATAAAAATGTCACCGTACTCAATGTCGCCATTGTCAAATACAGCCGCTATTGCCTTGCCTTCATGGAACACAAAATTCATAAACTTGCGACCTTCCTTTATGTGGGTGGCATTGACCAACGACCGTTGAAAACCAAGCAGGTCAGCTCTATTTATGCAATACCATTGGCTTAATCGCTGATCTTTCACCTCGCTGTCATCGGGGCGGCGCAGAACAAATTCGTCAACTTTGCGGGCAGGCAGCAGGATCCTGCTTTTTTCGTTCAGGTCTTTCAGCGGCCCTATCCCGTCTTTGTGTATCAGAAAGGCATGCCCCTTTACGTTCAGCCCCTCCGATCGTTCACAGATCACAACTTCTATCTTCTTCTTTTCCAGGAAGATACCCATTGATAAACCTGCTATGCCACCTCCAATTATTACTGCTTTCATTCCCGGGCTTTCTGAGTGTCTGTTAACGATCTGATTTGTTATTTGTAAAATTATAAATTCATTCTGACTTCCCTAGAATTAGCCGACACTATTTTTTATCCGGCTCAGAGCGTCTTGCAGAATTGTGGCTGAAGTAGCGAAACTGAGCCTGATGAATCCTTCGGCGCCACTGCCAAACCACTGTGGCAACCCGGGAACTACGGCTACTTTGGCAGTTTCAAGTATATGGTCTGCTACTTCTTTGCTGGTTTTACCGGTTCCTGATATGTTGGCGAATGCTACATAGCAGCCTTCCGGAGCTACACAAGTAAAACCCGGTATCTGGTTAAGCCCTGACACGCAGATGTCCCTCATATCCGTAAGATGGCTAACAAATTCGCTGAGCCAAGGGCCACATTTTGTAAGCGCGGTTGTCGCCGCCACCTGGCCCAATACATTAGCACCGTGTATAGTAGCGTTATGAAGGGAAGCCTCCATAAGCCTGTCGAAGTGTGTGGTCGTACCTGCCATCACAGCACCTATCCGAAGTCCGGCCAGACCATATGACTTGCTGAAACCAGTTACGGTTACGGTGCGTTTTGCTATTTCAGGTGAGATAGATGCTATACTGGTAAATGAATGCGGGGCAAAGATGATATCGCTCCATATTTCATCAGATAGTATTATCAGATCATGTTTGTCGGCAATTGCAGCGAATTGCATCAGTTCCTGCCTTGTAAACACTTTTCCTGTAGGATTCAGCGGGTTACAAAGACACAGCATGCGCGTGGCCGGAGTGATAAGCGTTTCAAGTTTCTCAAAATCAACGGCGTCGCAGTTCTGCGGAATTGCAAATGGAATTGCTGTCGCACCGACGGCTTCCACAGAATACCTGAACAGGAAATCCACGGGGTCAAAGATTATTGCTTCATCACCCGGCGCCAGGAAGGCTCTACATGTGATGTAGATGCCCGAGGCAGCACTATCTACAGGAAAAATGAGACTCGGGTCGCAATGGATGGCGCGACGTGTTGTGAAGAACTCTGCCATTGCATTCCTGAACTCAGGCATGCCGGCGGGTGGCGTGTAACACAGATAGCGGTCACGCGTGTAAGCCATCACAGCATCTGCTATCTCGGGCGCACACGGGAAATCGGGGTCGGCAGCGGTCAGGGGTATCACACCTTCGGGAACCGTTGCCCAGCGCAGATTGTAGGCTCTTTTTTTTAGTATGCCAAGATCTATTGAGGAGTGTTCGAACATGACGTTGAGTTATAAGTTGTGTAGAGAGCAGGGCAAAGTTGACCTGCAGAACGGGAAAGATCAGGCACTGAGTATCTCAACAAATTTCTCTTTGAGAATTGGTTTTATGATAAAGTCTGTGACGTTCGGGTTAGTTTTTGCCCGTTCAATGTCGTAAGACGATATGGATGATGAGAACACATATAAGCGATTGGGTTTAGAAAGGATAGGGGCGATATTTCTGTATTCATCAAGAAATTCCCACCCATCCATTATCGGCATTCTAAGATCCAGAAAAATAACATCAGGCAATAGTTCCGGTGAGCCTGAATGCTCTCTCAGATATGTTAGTGCTTTGTTCCCGTCAAGGAAGTCGGTGATCGAGGTCGGGATGCCTGTCAAACCTATCGTTTTCCTTAATAGGAAAGTGAAAAGTTTGTCATCATCTATGAGAAAGATTTTTTTAGCGGTGCTCATTGGTTCTGGTTAGTGAATTCGATAAAAAATGTTGCTCCTTTATCAGGCGCGCTTTCGACCCATATTTTTCCGCCCAGCGCTTCAATATGAGCTTTGATCATATAGAGACCAAATCCCTTTGCATCCGGATGGTGGTGAAAGACCTTCCCTATCTTGAAAAAATTGTTTTTGTGTTTCTGCATGTCTATGCCGAGTCCGTTGTCGGCAACCGAAAAATATATGCTACTGCCTTTTCGGTGAGAAGATATTTTTATTTCAGGTTTTCGTTGCGGCGACCGGTACTTCAGTGCATTACTGATCAGATTATGAAGAATACTGTTGAAATAGGTTGAAGGATAGTGTATGGTTGGTGCATTCTCAATGTCTGTAGTGAATGAGGCACCTGATCTGGTTATTTCAGGCTCCAGACTTTCCAATATTCTTTGCAGGTACTTATGTATCTGTAAATGTTCAGATTTTACTTCGGGGTCTTCCTGGATCTGAATGGACTCAACAAGTTCATTGAACGTGGAGTTCAGGTTATCAAGTACATTATTCAGGCTTGAGATCAGTTGCTTTCTTTCGTCAGTATCACTACAGTTCTCAATGAACTCAGAGAGCATCGCGATATTTACTAATGGTGCGCGGAGGTTGTGTGAAACGATGTTGCAAAAGTCGCTTAGTTGCACATTCTGTTGCGATAGTTTTGCGAGCAACATCGTTTGCTTATCCTCAAGTTCTTTACGGTCAGTAATATCCAAGCCCAACCCTATCATCATCAGAAGCTTACCTGAATCGTCAAAAATCGGGAACATTCGTCTGAGGTGTGTGACACTTGTGCCATCGGGCGTTATCACTTTGTCCTCCCATCTCATTTCCTTTCCCGTTTTTTTTGCTTCAAGGAACTTTGCCCTCCGCAATTCCGCAACGTCAGATGGTCTGCCGCGGTAACGGGCGTATTCGAAATCGTCTTTCCCGATTATATATTTTCTTAGCTCTTCGTTTTTTATAGCGGTAGCATTCACATACAGGTACACATGTTCAGGATCAAAGACTGCCAGGTCGATGGGAATGTTGTTTAGGATGTTTTCGTAAAATTTTCTTTGTTGATCGAGTTTTTGGCGAGCTTTTTTTTGTTCTGAAATGTCAATAATATGATAGATTTGATATTCATGCCCATCTATAATGGCCGAAGTATAACTCAGTTCAACGTCAATTGTTGATCTGTCTCTCGTTGTTACTATCGTTTCGACGGGTTTTCCTGAAGTGCAATTTGCGCGCGGGGCGTGCGCATCAATTCTGCCGGTGTCATGGCAATTACCAGCGAGGCAGATGTCGCAAAAGTTCATACCCGAGATATCTCCTTCCTTCCAGCCAAGCATCAATTCCGCTTCCGGATTCATGAGAAGTATAGCACAGTGTCTGTCGGTTACTACAACAGCATCTATAGCTTTTTGAAATATTATCTTCATCATCTCTTCGGAGTGAAGCGCGTTAGAGATGGTGTTTGACCGTGCTGCGTAGTGTAATCGTAGTAAATTGCTTACCTGCGAAGACAGTAATCCCAACGCAATATTCTGGTCTTCTGTAATGTCATGTTTTTCAGGCCAGAAAACCAAAAGGTATCCCACCGTGTGGCCGTTAGTATCTTCTATTGCAACTCCCGAAAGTGCGCTTGTGTTCTCAGGGAGATACCGTAGGATGTCATCTGAAGCAGATTTTGTGCTAAGGTCAGGAATGTTAAAAGTCTTCGACCCATTTGTTGGATCCAGCATTGCATTTGCCGGGATATTGCCCGCTTCTGTACGTTGATCGTGCCAGCCTATCAAATTATAATACAGACCATTTTGAGCCGCAATCGCAGAGCTACCTGCGCTACACATCATTGTTGCCAACTTTGTGAGGTCCGACAACTCCTTTTCCGGGATAGACAAAAGTGTCTGTACCCAGGTGTCTGAACTCTTGGTGGTGTCCTTAGAGGGAGTTGTGGGATCGGTATTCATGAGCAGATTACCTCTATGCTAAACGTTGCGAAGTTTATGGAGTAAAATTATATTGAATGTATAATTGTGATTATTAGAATTGCTAAGTTAGTAAACTAATGCGGTAATATCTATGCATCATAAATGAATAGTGCGGTGGTGTAGCACGACATGCTACACTACCGCACTAAGTACCATGATTAAATCAACGACAATTCCAGTGCCTGTAATATCTCACAGGAGGTTGCTGGTGTCCATAAGGTGAAGGATGAGTAATTGGCGGATAGCCATATCTCGACCGGTATGCCGGACCGTTATAGTAGACAACCGGTGGTGGACAGTACCGGCGTTGGGGAACATAATACCTTACAGGGTAATGGTTGCGAACCGTAACGCGGTGGGCGTGGCGGTGTCTTCCATGTGCATAGGCTCCGTCGTTGGTCATTCCTGTCAGTACTATAACTGCAAGCGTACCCATAATGATCTTGATATTCATGTCTTTTGGATTTGGTTATATTGGTCTGATGCAATTTTATTGCCAGAGTTTAATTGGCTCATTCTTTTAACATTTCTTCGGCAATAAGTTCGGTTGGGGACTTTATCCATTTTGTAGTTACTTTGGACTGTTGCTTTTAGTCCATGGAGCTATGAAACTTTCACTGTCTGTCCAAAAAGTACTCTTGCCGGCAATTGTCGCTGTCATTACACTTATTTGTTTCCGGTATACACTATATAACCAGTTTACTAATTGGGATGATGACTTTTACGTCACAAATGATGTGTACATACGCGAGTTTTCTGCACATAATCTCAGGGTTCTTTTTACGGAAGACATCACTCGGAATAACTACCACCCGCTATGCATGCTTTCGTTGGCGGTCAACTATTTCTTTTCCGGATTGGAACCAATGGGTTATTACCTCACCAACATACTGATTCACGCCGTTAACGCATGGCTTGTTTTCGTGCTGTTTTTCAGGCTTGCATTACGCCTGTCGTTGTCAGAAAGTGCCGCTCTGTTTTTGAGCTTCTTCGGTTCATTGTGGTTTGCTATACATCCTATGCACGTTGAGTCAGTTGCGTGGATCTCGGAACGCAAAGATGTCTTGTATGCCGCTTTCTATATTTCAGGTCTCCTTAGTTATTTGCGGTACCTTGATAACCGGTCAAAGAAATGGCTTTGGATTACTTATGCGCTGTTTGTCTTGTCGTGTTTGTCCAAGCCCATGGCGGTCACTTTCCCTCTGGCTCTGTTGGCGTTAGATTATTTGATGCATGGTAGGGTAGGGTTGTCTGATATGCGTTCAAAGACTTTTTTCCTGCTTACTTCATTTGCGTTTGGTGCCGCTGCATTCTACACCCAGCACCGCACCGGCGCAGTTGCTTCATTTGGTGTATTGTCCATTTCTGAGCGTATTATGTATGCCGGATATGGGTTTATAATGTACGTCGCAAAATTCTTTGTTCCTGTGGGTTTGTCAACTTTTTATCCCTACCCTTACAGGTTTATAGATGGCTCTCTCCCCATGATTTACTACTTGGCGCCATTTCTGTCAGTTCTCATAGTTGTTTTGCCGGTTGTAGTGTTGGTTCGGCTCAAGAGTCGGTATGTGCCGGTTGTTGTTTTCGGGCTTGTTTTTTTTGTGGTGAATCTCGTATTGGTCCTGCAGTTTATATCTGTTGGTTCGGCTATCATGGCCGACCGCTATTCCTACGTCGCTTACATAGGTCTGTTATTTACCGTTTTCTATCTGCTGGCCGATCTCATACAGCGTATGCCTTCTATGCGTTTGGTGGTCACATCGTTGCTACTTGTCGTTTCTGCAGGATATGCCATTGCCTGTGCGGCACGTACAAAGGTCTGGCACAATTCCGAAACACTGCACACCGATGCGATCGAAAAGTATCCCATGCGCGCGCTGCTGTCCTATAAGTGGCGCGGGCATCACTATTTCAGCATCGGCGAGTACGAACAGGCTATGCAGGATTATGAGGTGTTGGTAACATTGCGTTCGGCTGACAATAAGGTGAAGGCTAATATGGAGAAGATTGCAGTGCTCAGTGCCCTGAAAAACAATCTTGCCGGTGGTCAGCTAAAATCTGTCGCGGGTAGCTACAAGTCTCACCTTGATTCCGCCATTGCATTTGTCGTTTCAGGCGATACTACTGCTGCATTCAGGCAGTATGTGTTGGCGCTTGCTGCTGATCCTGTAAACGCTGAACGTGCTCTGGCCACTGTCAGTGACGAGCTCGTTCAGAAGCAGCAGTATGCGCGCGCGATAGCGCAATACAACATGCTTATGAAACTGAATACCACAAATCCCTTCTACTATTTTCTCAGGGGTTGCGCTCATTTCGGTATTGGTCATTTGCCCGATGCTGTTGACGATTGGGAGGTGGCTGTGAAAATGAATTCAAAAGACGTGCAGCAGTCAGCTTCTTACAATTTAAGTGTGGCGTACGATTCACTCCGTGATCCTTCCAGGGCTTTGTTTTACATGGAAAAGGCGCAGAAATTGGGATACAATGTCGCTTCTGATTATGCGGCCAGGATCAGGCGCAAGGCCGGAAAATAAAGACATTACAGACACTTACTATGGAGCCACTTAAATACATGTACGACCGCAAATTTGCGACCCATTTTGCAGGTATCGCCAACGAGGTTATGCCTTCTTTCAGGCAGAAGGATTTTGTGGCAGCGGTTATGGCCGCCGGTTGGGACGGTCTTGAACTGAAGCAACGTGTCGACAGACTTAGCACTGCCCTGCATCAGGTATTGTCCGGAGATTTTTGCGAAGACATTCCTCATGTCGTATCGTTCGCAAAAGCTGTCATGGATCGCACAGGGCGCGAGAATACATTTGAGTATATCTTCCTTCCGGGTTTTGTGGCAATGTTCGGTGTCGATCATCCCGAAGAGTCACTCCGGGCGATGGAAGTGCTCACGCGGTTGAGCAGTTGTGAGTTTGCTATCCGTCCCTTTTTGATGAAATATCCTGATAGAACAATCTCGGAAATGATGAAGTGGACCCGGCATCATAATCCGTCGGTAAGAAGGTTGGCAAGTGAGGGGTGTCGTCCACGGTTGCCTTGGGGGGCTGCCTTGCCGCAGTTTAAAAAAGACCCGTCAATGATCCTGCCAATTCTTGAAAACCTGAAAGACGATCCTTCTGAGTTTGTTCGCCGTAGTGTGGCAAACAACCTGAACGACATCGCAAAAGACAATCCCGACCTTGTTCTCAAGATCGCTGGCCGCTGGAAAGGCGCTAGTGATCCGACCGATCGCTTGATACGACATGCTTGCCGCAACCTTCTTAAAAAGGCAGATCCTACGGCACTCGCTCTTTTTAGCCTCACAACTACGCCTCTGTGCTCAGTTCACGACCTGCAATTAAATGAGCAACAGATCCGCATCGGCGATACACTCTATTTCTCGTTCCGGATCCAGGTCCACGACGATCACTCAGGTCCGCTTCGCCTCGAATACGTCATCACCTATGCAAAGGCAAACAACAAATTCAGCGATAAAGTCTTTCAGATAACGGAAGGAGTGTTTGCGCCGGGGCAAGTGGTGGAATACAGCCGCAAACAATCATTTGCAGATATGACCACCCGTAAACACTATGCTGGTGAGCATCGTATCGCAGTTGCTGTCAATGGCCTCCCAATGGCAAAAGCAACGTTTGTGGTCAGGGAATAGTAACTGTCATTTGTTTCGCATTGACGCGAATATCTGGTAACTCACCGGCGCCACCAGCATGAACATGCCCACGGCCGGTGCCCACAGTCCCAGGTGCTCTCTTACCCATGGAAAGATCACCTCTGCTTCAATCAACAACAGTAGGAGTGTTACAGACAGTTTCAGCGTCCGTAATGTCCGGGTTGCACTGGTGTAATGTTTCTCTGCATTTTGTTCCGTTATCGTTACCGGGTAGTTGAGTTTGTCCGGATACTTCCCCACCACATGCAGCAGAAGAAAAACAAAGGTGCCCACCGCCGGCAGAATCAACACGGACATCTTTCCGCTGTATCCGTCCACCATGCCGGCGCCATTAAAATGCGATGGTATTATGTCTGGTAGGTAAGGCAGAATGGCCAGCGGAAGTGCCCAAGTGGCCAGAAACAAGATCCATGAAAGGTTGTTGATCAACCTGTCGGTTGGCGTAAGTGTCAGAATGATTTGTGGTCGTACTTCCATAAGCCGGATTATTTGCCTCTGCCCTGAAAAATAACGATAAATGTGTAGAGGATGATCTTAACGTCCAATGCCAGTGAGCAGTTTTCGATGTACAAGAGGTCATACTTCATACGCTCTATCATTTCATTGATATTCTCAGCGTATCCGAACTGTACCATTCCCCATGATGTGAGTCCGGGTTTCACCTTGTGCAGGTACTTGTAGTGAGGGTGTTTTTCGCTTATGAGGTCTATGTAGTGTTTCCGTTCAGGGCGTGGACCCACAAGCGACATATCACCTTTAAGAATGTTGATGAACTGCGGCAACTCATCAATACGCCACTTGCGCATTGTGCGTCCCCAGGGCGTTATTCTGGGATCCATCTTGCTGGATAGTGCAGGCCCGGCTTTTTCGGCTTCCAGGTACATAGACCGGAACTTGTAGATATAGAATGGCCGTCCGAATAGTCCTATGCGTTCCTGTTTGTAGATCACACCACCTTTCGATGATAGTTTAACCATTATTGCAGTGAAGATCAGAAAAGGAAGCAACGCTATCAGAGACACTGCCGAAACTATTATATCCAGCATGCGTTTGCATACTCTTTGCCAGTCGGGCATAAGGTCAGGATGAATATGGATCAGTACAGCATCGTATACGTTGCTTGTTTTTACAGATCCTGAAATGATGTCATAATTGTCTGGCTGCACTTTTACTACAACCGGCCGGTATGATAGGCGGGTCAGTATGTTCTCCAGCAAATGGTGTTCTGACGAGTCGACAGCCACAATTACTTCCTCGATCTTGTGCCGGTCAATAATTTCTTCAAGCTGGGAAAGGTCTCCTAATTGAGGTAAGTATTTGCTCATACCGTTGCTCGCCTCATTGTTGGAGTAGATGAAACCTTTGAAGATATTGCCCAGGGCCTTGGGGTTCTCCAGAACCTGTTTGTAAATGTTTATCGCTTGTTGGTTTCCTCCTATAACCAATGTATTAAAACCTACTTTGCCGGTCACAAGGTTGCGTTTAACCTTGTAAAGAATAGCCAACCTGAATGTAAGCGCAAATGATGTATGGATCAGCAGATACCGGCTGATAGTATTCATGAAGTAGGAATAGTTGCCGGTATCATCTCCGAAAACGATTATAGATACGGTTATGCAGCCTATGATGCACGAGATAAGTGTCCTGTTTATTTCATTGAGGCGCGATTTTCGGTACAGATCAAAGTAGGTCCCCGAAAGCAGATAGACGAACAACCAGCCCAGCGGTACAACGATCAGGACGTTAAAATAATCGCGTGGGTGAAAGTTCTTCAGGCACGCGAGATAGTCAGCTCCGGTTAGGAAATGTTGTCTGTACACCCAGAAACAGAACCATGCTAATGCTGCGCCCAGATAGTCCAGCGCTGCCAGTTGCCTGATGGCGTTCTTTTTGTGTTGGTCAAGGCGCATCAGATCAGAATGTAACAAGTCTTATGTTGTCAATCAATAACTTTCCGTTCGTCTGCCCCGATGGAACCGACGTCTTGATGTAGAGGTAGTAGTCGCCGCCGGGATACTTGTTGACGAATGATGTGATGTTAAAATAAAATTTTTTCCAGGTCGAGCTTGGGTAGATACCCCGAGATTCGAAATCAGTAATGAGGGAATTTGCCAGAATGCCACGTATGGCGACTTGCATGTTTACTGATGACCTGTATTCAAACTCTATAAAGGCAGCGCCTTCCGGCACTTTGAACGATATTCTTGTACTGTCAAGCGAACTGTCGGCAGATGAGGGTAGCATTACCAGACCGGTTCCTGTGCCATCGAGTTTCAGCGAGTCCACCGATGTTGTGGTGATAGTAGTAGTGCCAAAATACTTTGCAAATTTGGTTAAGCCGCCCTCAAATTCTGAGATCACGGTATATTTCACAGAGTCGTAGTATCCTGTCGTTGGAGATACTGTTTGGATCTTGCCCGGTTCATAGTTCAGCTCTGTAGAATAGATCCTGAAGAAAGGGTAGGCTACCGGTCGTTCTCCCCGACCATCTATCGGGATACCGGGGGCAATTTGTAGTGTGCCTTTGCCAGACGCAATGATCGGCACTGTAGCCGGTAGGTCAAATGCACCAACCGGATTGTTGTTGTAGTACACCCAGGCGTATCTAATATCGTGTCGGGCGCCGTTCTCAAACGAGAAAGAGTCTATCCTTACATGCGTTGCAACGGGTTCAGACGGGTTTATGATATTACACCCCGAATTCCATACCGCAAAGGCAGTAATGAAAATGCCGACAACAATTCGATAGTAGGTTTTAAGCATGTTAGTGCCGTATAAGTAATAAACGCAAAAAAAAGTTAAACATTGTGTTGCTCATTGTGTAAGCTCATCTTCTTCAATATCTGGTGCGCTACGTCCATCGCCTGATAGCCATCATAAACAGATACACGGGTCGGTTTATCTTCAAGAATGGCATTTGCAAACTCGGTCAGTTCCATCTTTATGGCATTGATCTGAGCTACTTCAGGTAACTGTACCGAGATGATCTTTCTTTCTCCGTTTGCCAATTCAATCGGCAGGTCTAACAACTCTTCAGGGGCGTCCCCGTCTTTCAGTTTGATGATCTCTGTTTTCTTTTCAAGAAAATCTACGCCGATGTATGCGTCTCGTTGGAACAAGCGCATTTTTCTCATCTTTTTCAGCGAGATCCTACTCGATGTGAGATTGGCCACACAGCCGTTATCAAACTCTATCCGCGCATTTGCAATGTCTGCAGTTTCGCTGAGTACTGCAACCCCACTGGCCGAGATCCGTTTTACCGGTGATTTCACAAGACATAAAACAATGTCAATATCGTGTATCATCAGGTCCAGTATCACCGATACGTCGGTTCCTCGCGGGTTAAATTGCGCCAGCCTGTGTGCTTCAATGAACATCGGCTGCACTTTCTGCTCGCCCAGGGCCAAAAAAGCCGGATTGTAGCGCTCCACGTGCCCTACCTGACACTTTACGTTCGCTTCTTTCACAAGATTCACCAATTCACGCCCTTCTTCCAGCGTGTTTGCCAGCGGTTTTTCAACAAAGACATGTCGCCCGTGTTGGATACACCTTTTTGCTATCTCGTAATGGGTAGTAGTAGTTGAAACAATATCCAGTGCATCGCAGGCGGCGATCAGTTCTTCAATATCAGTGAACCTCTTGATGCCGAATTCGGTTGCGGCAGACTGTGCTTGTTTGTCATCCGGGTCATAGAACCCCACCAAATCAATGTGGCCAATTTGTTGCCATTGTCCGATATGAATTTTTCCAAGGTGGCCAGCGCCAAAAACTCCTATTTTAAGCATCTCTGTTTTGCTGTGATATTTTGTGCCCGGGATCGGACAAAGAATGCTGCAATATAGCAATAATACTTGTTCTGCCTATCGTTTACTACTAATAGTGGTTCAGAGCGTTTTGCATCCCGATCTTGCGCTAATGTATATGTGGTTCAATAATTTATCGATTTAAATTACATCTCAGTTGAGTGTCGTGTCTCATATTGCAATGTCTTTTTACTCCCTGTCTGCCGATCTATTTCGCTTTTCGTTAATTTTTTGCCCTGATTTCATTTGTGCTGGCGTTCTGAATGCAGTTGACAATTAATTAACGAACGGACGTTTAATTTACGTTTAATTGATTAACGTATTAAAAAAGTGCTTACTTAAATAAAATTCGTTTTTTCAACTTCTGTATGATTTTTTATTTTAACTATCAGGCCAAAGTAGGCTCATTTTACAGCGCAAGGAGGGGTTTTTTCACGTTTTTTTACGAATTGAATTCGTTTTTTTTTCAAAACCTTTTGCATTTTAAAGAACTTATTTATCTTTACGCAGTCTACGTGCGTGTTGCACACAGACTATTGCGGTTACCGGGCCTTTGAAATGAGGTTGCTGGCTAATTTTTTTGTTATTAATAAATTAGCATAGTGGTGCTCTTGGTGACTAAATTTTGAGTATATTTGCACGCTGTAAGCCGATAGAAATAAACAATTTTTAACCAAATTTTTATTTGACGCACTATTTTAACGCATTTTTAAATTAATAAAAATTACACGTATGTCCATAAAGAGATCCTTGTTGTTCACTGGAGTGTTCTTAATCGCTGCTTCCTCTTTATCAACAACCTCTACCGCTCAGGATAACCCGAATTACCACAAGTCGCGCACGCGTCCTGTTATCCCTTACAGGCACCTGACGCTTGCAGCGCCTCCAGGCATGGTCTACGTTCCCGGTGGTTCTGTGACTATCAAGTATAGCCAGTCGTCTACCGACACCAATAGCAAAAAGCGCGTTAGTCTTAGTTCGTTCTATATAGACAAAACTGAGGTGACCAACCAGCAGTACCGTATGTTCACTGAATGGGTCATTGACTCCATCGCTATCGTGAACTACCTGAAAGATGATAAGTGGTTCCTCGATCCTCCTCCGGGTGGTTGGAAGGACGATGCTGCTAAAACTGAGGTTGCTAAAGTCGACACTACTGCAGTAAAAGATACTTTGCTTTCTGCACTTGGTGGTGATATGAGTGCAACTGCAGCTACCACTACAAATGCAACACCTGCTGCAACTACCGCTGCTACCGCTCCTGTAAACGCAGTTACAGACAGCAACGGCCGCCAGATTCGCAGGCGCATTAACTGGGAGGTGGTTAAGCACAAGGACATCTTTGAAAGCAACGATGACGAGATCAAAGCTAAGATCGCTCCGATGTTCGATCCGGTTACAGGAAAGATCAAAGAAGAGTTGTACACGTATAGCTACACTTATCTGAAAGCTACCGGTACAAACAAAAATGTTAAGATAGGTGAATATGCAACTGAGTCAATAAATGTTTACCCTGACGAAAAGATCTGGTTCAAAGATCTGAACAACTCTCAGGTTGACATCCTCGTTGAAAACTATTTCACTCAGCCTCCGTTCGATGACTACCCTGTTGTTGGTGTAACCTGGAAACAGGCCCGCGCTTTTGCAGCATGGAGAAGCCATACGAACTTCGATTATGCTAACATCGCTGACTATCTGAAGTATTACAAATTGCAGTACAGCCTGCCGTCTGAAGCACAGTGGGTATATGCAGCCGGAAAAGATATCAAGAATTCAAATCAGCCGGTTGCAACTCCTGAGCCAGAACCGGAAGCAACTCCAGACTCAGTAGCTACTGCATCTACAACTGCTCCTGCTACCGATTCTACCGGTGCTGCAATGCCAACAACCGACAGTGCTGCGCTTTCTGCAATAACAGCTGCTACTGACGGATCTGCAACTCCTGCAGCTGAAGATGAAGATGGCGGTGGAAAGAAAAAGAAAAAGAAGAAAAAGAAAAACAGCGAAGACGAAGAGTCAGTTGAAGAAGTTGCTGTCGTAGCGCCTGCTAAGCCTGACAAAGACGCAACACCTGTTGATAAGGATCGTAACGGTAGCCTCCTCGTGAACTTCAAACAGGAAGAGGGTGACTACACAGAAGATGGTGCGAACTTCACTTTGCCTGTAATGTCATATTCTCCAAACGAATTCGGTGTATATAATATGATAGGTAACGTTGCAGAATGGGTGCTCGATGCATATAGTCCGTCAGCGTTTGCTTTCGTATCTGATGTTAACCCTGTTCTTCTGTATGATGCTGATCCTAAAGATGGAGATGCGATGAAACGCAAAGTTGTTCGCGGTGGTTCGTTCGTAAGTAATGCGAAAGCACTTAGTCCTTTCACCCGTGATTACGAATTGCAGGACAATGTTCACTGCTACATCGGGTTCAGGTGTGTAATGTCAGCTCCGGAGATCCTCTCTAAGAAAGTTGCAACACGCAGGAGGGAAACAGGTTCTACTAAACCCGCAGCACCTGCAAGTAAGCAAGCAGTGCCTACAGCAAAACCAACATCAGCAAAAGCAAAAAAATAAGCATTTTCACAATTAACCATAATAGTCACTAAAAACAATCTCTAACTCGTTAAATTTTTTCACACTCACAAATCCCAACTTATTATGAGCAATCAAAATTCATCAAAGAAAATTGGTCTTAATTCCATCATTTCTTTCGGCGCGAGCGTCGTAATTCTTGGTCTGATGTTCAAGATCCTTCACTGGAAGGGTGCAGAATGGATGATTGGTCTTGGTCTGATGACGGAGGCTGTCCTGTTCGCTATCCTCGGTTGGGCATCAAGGGTTTCTCCTGAAGAAGAAGCAGCAGCTAACGGTGGAAGCAACCTGAGTGATGTTCTTAACTCAGCTGTTACACCAAAGGTTGTTGAAGGCCTCACTAAAGGTTTCGAGCAATTTACTAAAACGGTTCAGTCTGTAAATTCAATTGCAGGTTCTGCAGGCACTGCTACCAATTTCATTAAAGAGATTGAAACAGCAACTGGCGATGTGAAAAAATTCCGCGACAACATGACCTCAGTGTCAGGTGGTTTCGATGCGTTCAATAAGTCTCTCCAGGCTGTTAGCCAAATGTCTGGTATTTCTGTTACAATGATGAAAGAGTTCGAATCTGCCGGTGCAGGTATGAAGTCATTCTCTAAAAACATTGGTGACATGAATGCTAACTTCGACCAATTCAATAAAACTCTTAGTGCGTTAAATCAAATGGGTGCTGCTTCGCAAAACATGATCAAAGAATTCGAAGCAACAACGAATGGTATCAAGGTTTACAATAAAAACCTCACTGATCTCGCTCGTATTTACCAGGCTCAGGTTGATGCTTTCAAAAAGTAATCTTTTTATAGCAAACCTAAGTCTAACAAATTAAATACTAAACTCACCCATTACGAAATTTAAAAACTTACAAACGCATGGCAGGAGCAAATGAAACCCCCCGGCAAAAGATGATGGGGATCTTGTACCTGGTGTTGTTGGGACTCGCCGCAACCACAGTTACAGATCACGTTCTCGACGCCTTCAGGAATCTTACTGAAAGCCTCAAGACCTCATCAGAAAACGTAAAGGCTAACGTCGACAACGCGTTATCGTCTTTCGAAGCTACAAAACTGAAGAATGAACCAGAACGTGCTCGCCCGGTATGGGAGAAAGCGCAGAAGGTGAAGAAAGCTATCGCAGACCTCGATAAGTACATCTCTGATACAAAGAATGAACTTATCAAAATGGGTGGTGATATTGATGAGACAGGCGATATTAAGAGCCGCGACGACATTGATATTTCACCACGTGAAATGGTTCGCAAAGGAAAGGCTAAAATACTGAGAGAGAAAATTGAAGCAGCTCGAGCAATTATCATTGCTGAGTGGCCAACAAAAACTCCACAGGAAAAAGAAGATCTGAAAAGCAAACTCGCTTTGAATGCTCAGGATCCTCCAAAGCGCAAGGGTTCTATCAAGGCGTCTTGGGAAGAGACTAACTTCGGTGATGGTATTCCGTTGACAGCAGCAATCACAGCTCTTACAAAGATCCAGGCGGATATGCGTAATACAGAAGCTGAAGCTGTTAAAAAGATCCTCGGCGAAGTAGATAAGGCGGTTATCAATCTTGACCGTTTCGATGCGGTTGCCGTAGCGCCTACTTCTTATATTCTCACTGGTCAGCAGTATACCGCTGATGTGTTCCTTACAGCATCTGACTCTAAAGCTAATCCTGAGGTAACTGTAGGTGGACAGACACTTAAAGTTGTTGACGGAAAGGGTCTGTACACTGTTACTGCTTCTAAAGAAGGTGATTACAAGTGGGTTGGTACTATCAGGGTTAAACAAGCTGATGGAACAATGAAGGAATACAAAACCAAAGAGCAGGTGTATACAGTTGCACGTCCATCAGCTGTTGTGTCTCCTGATAAGATGAACGTATTCTACATCGGTGTTCCAAATCCGGTTTCTATCTCTGCACCTGGTTTCTCAAAAGACAAGATCAAAGTTAGCATCAGCGCTGGCGAGATCAAGGGTAGCGGTGGTGCATATAACGTTACTGTTTCGCAAGTTGGTAAGGTTATGGTTACGGTTACGGGTATGCTCGAAGGCGGTAAAACTACCACGCTCGGTGCTTCTGAATTCCGTATCAAACGTATCCCGCCTCCACGTGTGAAATTTGGTGGTAAATCTGGTGGTAAGTTGAGCACTGGTGCGATGAAGGCTCAGAACCGTATCTTCGCAGTACTTGAAGACTTCGACTTTGACGCTCCGTTTGCTATCCAGCACTTTACAATGTATGTAATGAAGCCACGCAGTGAGCCAATGGTGTTTGAATCAAACAGCAATGCATTTACACCGGCTATGACTGCAGGTATGCAAGGTATCACTTCCGGCTCACGCGTTACTATTGACAACGTGTTTGCAACCGGTCCTGACGGTATGAAGCGTCAGCTTGATCCTATAACCTTTACTGTTGAGTAACCTGAATGATTTTAAATTATTGAAATTTCTATGAAAAAGAACGTACTGTTTATCTTGTTTGTTGTAGGGTCGTTGGGCATCACCACCTATATGAACGCACAAACTGCTCCGAAGAAGAAGAAAAAGAAGAAGACGGAGAATAAAGTGAATGCAGATAGCCTCGCTGCTGCTCGTGCTGCTGACAGCCTTGCTGCAATTGCTGCTGCTACGCCTCCGCCTCCTCCGGCAGAGGAAGAAAATCCTTTTGCTGATCTGGTATCAAACGATACAGGTTTCGCAAATGATTTTGCTCTGGATACTTCGAAGCCGGTGGACGGTTATTACAAGCAGACCAATTTGCGTGGTGCTAAACCGTTCGCTTTCCCTAAAGAAAATAAGAACAACATTAAGTTCTACAAGCGTATATGGAGGGAGATCGATCTGACGGATTCTTCTAACAAGATATTCGCAATGCCGGGTGAAACGCTTATGCAGCTTATCATGGATGCGATCAAGTACAAAAAGTTGATCGCTTATCAGGATGAAGGCTTCAAAAAGCAGCTCACTTACGACAAGGTATTGAAGATTTTCACCGACAGTTCGATTGTTCCTATTTTCGACTCAATATCTGGTGAGCAGACAGGTTCTAAAACTGTGTTCAATGATTTCAACGCTGACTCAGTTACGAAATTCGAGATCAAAGAAGATATTTACTTTGACAAGACTCGTGGCCGTGTTATCACTCAGGTAATTGGTCTGTCACCTGTAAGGAGGCTTAAGTCAAGTGCCGGTGAGGTACTTGGTGAGCAGCACCCGTTCTGGTTGTATTATCCACAGTGTCGCAATTTGTTTGCTGCACGTGAGGTTATCGATCCACAGCGTGATATCTACAACGAAAGTTACGATGACATGTTCGTTCAGCGTAGGTTCAAATCTCGCATCGTGAAAGAATCCAATCCTGCCGATCTCCGCATCAGGGACAAATATCCTAGTGATGAAGCAAGGCAAAAGAAAGAGTCTGATCGTATCGAGCGTGAAATTCAGAATTACAAGCGTAATCTTTGGAAGTATTAATCAATTCTCTGGTCGCAGGCTATTTAAATTGTGTGTATGAAAACTAAACTGTTAACTCTTCTTTCTGCTGGCGTTTTATCCGCTACGGGGCTATTAGCTCAGGTACGTACGGATATTAGTGTACGCGAAAGGAACAATAGCGCCTACGAAGTCGGAGAACAAGGCTACAATGCCCATAACTTCAGTGTTGGGTTCGGGCTCGGGTCTACTAAAATGTACGGTGACTTGTCCTATTCAAAACCACAACCGGCATACATCGGTTACTTTGAAAAAAACATCACACCTACAATTAGTTATGGTTGGACTATTTCCTTTGGGGATTTGTCAACCAGAGACCCTTACACTCAGTTGCGTAGTTTCAACAGGTTTACTTCAGTTGATCAGCACATCAACGTGGAGCTCGGGACACTATTTGCAGCTGTAGATCGTGAGTACTACGACAATCCGATTCTGCGATTGGTAGGTGGTGTATACGGTGGTGTTGGTTTAGGCATAATAAACAACAACATCCCACGTATCGCTACTCCAAACGATTATGCTGGCCAGACTAACAGTATTAATCCTACGGTTCTCACGAACTCAACGGCTTTGTATATCCCTATGAATGTTGGTTATAACCTGCACATTCCTCAGTTCTGGATATTCAAAGGTTGTGTGTTCAATGCGAACTTCCAGTACACATCAACAATGTCTGACTACATCGATGGTTACAAGCTTCCACTCGCTGCCAACAAAAGAAACGATGTTTACACAGTAATGTCAGTTGGTTTTAGGTTCTACATCCTTCATCCATCTGAGTACTAGAATAGTTTGAATGTTATTTAAAAGTGCCACCCTAGGGTGGCA
>JACSRV010000049.1 GCA_014879545.1 Chitinophagaceae bacterium
CCAACTGGGATTTCGCGGCGAAAAATTGCCTGACGCAATTTTTCACTCTGATATCTTCCTTAATAATCCGAAGGTGGAGGCGTTTGCGCTGAAGTATATAAAAGGTGGGAGCCAAGGAAAAATAGTTGGCTGGGTGCGAAATTGTTACAACTGGTGGTATAATCTTCCTCATCATTTCGATGATCTTGCCGGCACATTTTGCTATAATCCGAATCCGCATGTTGATACGCTTAGCGGTATAACTCTGGAAATAAAAAATGTACTCTGCAATGCCACCTATCGCGTTGATTTTTACAGTGTGTATGGTAAATGGCCGCTTGTTCCAGGCGGACCTAGTGCTGATGGAGGAAAGATCTTTTCCTCTCAGATAATTTCAACCCAATGCACGACGCTGAAATTTTCGGTTCCTACCATGCCTCCAATTTTGCCAGGGAATGCGCCTTTTGCTCCTGACTATGGATTTAAAATCACACCAATATCAAAGGGTTGGGGACATGGTTTTGTAGGCAATTTGCCCTTTACAGCGGGAATACAGCCCTTTGCTGTAACGAGCACGGGAACCCAAGTGGCTTTTCGTGGCGGGGATGGTAGGCTGATGTGCTGGTACAGGACAGCTTCCGGAAGCTATGCATGGATGCTGGCAACCATAGCCCCGGGCGGGTACAGGGCTGTAAAGATGAGCGGCAGCATTGCGCGGGGAGCTACGTCAGGACAAATATATTACCATGGCGCTGACGACCGTCTGCAAGTCGCATATTGGGCAGGAACAGACTGGGCGCATACGCACCTTACAGATTGGGGCAATGCATCACAAAATGTAGGCGGCGACATAGGTTGCAATGCGGCAGGAGGTAAAATATTTTACAGGGGGGCGGATGGGCAACTGCATATGTACCTGTTTTATAGCGGTGGGTGGCACCACAGTATTCATTTGCTACCTCCAATGAAGCGGCCTGCCGTGGACGCCAATTTTGCAGTGAGTGCCGATGGTAACTTCGTGGCTTTCAAGGGCAGGGATGAAACACTGGTGTTTGTATGGTATGACCATGTAAGTGGAATGTACCAGAACGATCTGCACAGCATGGATATTGTAACTGGGCTGGTAAGGATGAACCAGGCCGGAAATGTTCTGTTCTTCCGAGGGGCCAGCGGAGGACTGCACCAAGTTTATTATGAAGGAGGCTGGCGGAGAAGGCTCATTTATACAGACTGGGGTGCTGCGCGTGTACCCCGTATCTTTGACATCAGTCCCACAGGTGGGAAGGACAATGCGCAGGTGTATTTTCGTGGGGACGATGGGGTGATGCAGGTTATTTACCCAGACGGTGGCCGCTACGTGCAAAATGCGGTGATTAGCTGCATGCCTGATCAGGGCAGCAAGCTATGCCGTGATGGAGGGTATATTCGGGTTGCAGAAGGCATGGTTGCATATAATTCAGTAAACCCTGGCGGGATACGGCACAGGTTTGATACAGACAAAAACCTGCAGGCATATTATTTTGGCAAATGCGACCTGGATTAAGTGCCTTCGGCTCGATTTTTGTGTTCAATTGATATGAAACCATTTTTTATGAAGTACGTCGCCAGTCTTTTTCTCTTTTTCATTGTTGTATTCGCTTCTTGTCGAAAAAAAGATAAGAATTACAAAGGATGCAACTATGCACTTTTTGCACTACAAAGCATTGGAAATGACTATTCCAAGATGGTAAGTGTGGACACCGCTACCGGAAAAAGCGTTGACAACCTTCCATTTCCTGCAATAGCGACCTATGGCGGATATTTGAGTCAACGAGAAAAATGCTATTACGTTTTGCAAATTGACGGTAAAGGCAGACTAAATCTTATTAGAATGGATCTGGTAGCAAAAAGCGTGAATAGTTACATTGGACCTTATTGGGGAAGAGATAGTATTTTTTATCTTACTTATAGTAAAAGTACCGAGGCATTTTATTTTTTGAGTATAAACGATGCGGTGCGACCACCTGTTTCAGGCCTCTATAGCATCCAATTATCAAATGGTTCCTTCAGTTATCAGCATCTAAAGCCATCAAATTCCCCACTCTTACATCTTCCTCCGTTAGTGGAAAACGACATTACCGGAGCAATATATTTTCAATGGATCAATGGCGGTTACAGTATGTATGCCCAATTCGTACCCTCGCAAAATGAAATGATAAAAACAAGCATACCAACGAATCTGTATGAAATGAAGTTTAACCGCAATAATGGGTTAATTTATGGGTATTTTCCAGGTGTCCCGCTTGTTTTTGCCCGCGTCAATCCAGAAAATGGGAATGTAGATACGATTGGTGCAATTTCAAAGCCTCCTGGATACCCATTTACCACCTTTGATGTTTGCAAAAACCAATACATATTTGAAAATCAGGGTTTGGATGGGAATGTCGACCTGTATTGGCTTAATGCGAATAATGGCTTTGTTAGGAAGCACGTGACGGCGAAAGAAACATACACGCATATTATGTGCGTGAACCTTGATTAGAAACATGCAAGCAATGAAAATAGAACAACTTAACTCGGCTACAGATGGCCATAAGGAAATAACGGTCGGCGGTGTTAAATCACCTAGAATAAATTCGATAGCGAATCTTGGCGTAGCTTCCTATGACAGCTTGGGTACCCGCGTGGTTACACCACCCAGGAGTGTGGCATGGGAAAGTCCCGATGCCACCCCAACGACACGCACGGACGGCTATGGTACTGCGGAGAAGAAGCCGCTGCGCAGCTGTAGGTATTAGTGTCGTGGTAACTAGTTAACTGTTTATATTAGCCAAGTTGCAGTAAAGATTAAACACTCCCCGCTGCGTTCTGTTCCTATGGCGGTATGGTTGCCGGATTATGTCCAGCAAAAAAACATCTAGAATGTTGATATCTCTAATTGCCACACCGTCACTTTTCCTCTGCCATGGCACAGCGTTTGAAACGTGTATCGTACCTGTCAATTTGTAACACCGAATATCCACCGGAAAAATCCATGGGAGAAAAGTGAGAAGCAAAACGGAAGTCAGTGAGAGAAAAGTGGGAAGAAGGTGGGAAGTTTTTGGGAAGTATTGTTATTGCATAGGGTGAATAAGTTACCATAAATCAATACAGTACGCACAGCGAACACGAAATTAGAAAAATAATTCACCAAAATGGGAAGTACACAATTCTGCCAATCCTTAAAATTCGAAAAGATCTGCTAAGCACAACTCTGTGCCACAAAAAACACAATGGTGTAACTTCGTAACATTTGTGTTGAGCTAATTTGTGCCAGCTTTCAGCAGGAGCCGGAAGTAAACCGTAAGTGAATCGGTAGTAATTCGAAACACAACGCATTGGCAATAAACACTTTGTAAAAATAATTCAGATAAATTGATAAGGGCTCATTTCCTTCCTTGTGTTTCATCATCGTAGCAATGTTTTGCGCAAACAAGTGCTTTATCTCAAAGTTGCCAAGTCTTGCCCATTCGTTGAGTCAACCTCTTTTTTTCGAAAAGAACCGTCAGCTGTATCTACTTAAATTTAAATTTTAATTTATGTTGTAGTGTATGACTTTCTAGACAATGTCGCAGGCAGGGTATATTCCGTTATCATTGAGATTTTGGAGGAGTTAGTGAAAACAATAAGCTATTAAGAGAACTGACCAACTTCTCTAAACCGCCATTGCAATGAAGCTAAGAAAGTGCTAAAAAATATCCATTTCTCCTCCTTGGTTAAACCTCCCAAACTGCACCGCTTTGCCTCTCTCAGCCACCTCAATTACACTATCCACATCATGCTGGAAGGTATTTGCACCTCGAAACCTGCCGTCTTTAGTTATACAGAATGTTCATAAGGGCGTCCCGAACAAAAAAACGGCACTTCCATTTCCCCAACATTTTCTATCATACTACACAAAACGCACTATCATAGATTTTCGTTTTGCCCCGTTGCCATCCCGGTTGTAACTTGTATTGATGTTGCAGGAAAAGAGGCCAAGTGGTAGGTACGGTGATTTTATTTGCTCGTCCCGAAAAGCATTCGGGATGAGAAAACGAGTGGGAGTTTTTTGGGAGTTTTTCGGGACGCAAACTGCCCTTTTACTCCCCACATATCCATTGATAATCAATGAGAAATCCCCAAACAGCGAATGAATTTAAAATTGCGAATTTGGGAGAATTTGTGTTGAGCAATACGAGGTTTCCGGCGCATCGCATCCATCAACTTCCTAATTTGATCCGGAAAAAGAAAGAGAAACAGAGAAAAAAAAAAAAAAAAATGAGAGCGG
>JACSRV010000060.1 GCA_014879545.1 Chitinophagaceae bacterium
TCATGAAACACTTAAAATTTTTATTTTGCTCCTTTCTATTTGTTGGAAATGCATTCTCACAAAGTGCTTTAGTGACGATCAACAATAACACTCTGTATGACATAGATTTCCAGGTTCAGGGGGGTGACGTGCCAGCATTTGGTCAGTCGTCCAATTTCAAAACAAACATAATTACGGTTAGTGCGTCGTCATCAGTTACGTTTGATCCATGTATTGCGCAAATTTCATTTGGATGGGCTTCGTGGGTTCCATCATCGCCTTCGTCATATACGTGCTCTCCCGCGCCGTCTCCCTATACGACCATATGGACAGATTGTGCAATTTGGCTGCCTAGTGCTACCGGCTGTTTGCCTTTATATGGAGGCGTTAATGATCCTTCGTATGGGCTAATGGGCTCGATTTACAACACGCCTTTTTATTTCTCGTCTTGTTCATATTTTGCAACATTCACGCGGATATCAAGTCCTACACCTCCTATGGGAGACGATGTAGTAATAGATGTATATTAAACTCTTATGTGATGCGCTGTGGTCAACTTCTCAATGGCGTCATAATATCCTTTTAACAGAGGTCGGAGAATTATATTGATTTACTAGAATATGCACTACACCTGGTCTCTTTCCCTCGGTGAATGACCCTACGACGTCCTGCATTTGCAGTGCTTTAGCTCCGTTCAGTGTTCCCCAGCGAAGCAGTGTTTCCCAGCCTATATGCGGGAAGTGCGTATCAATTGTTTGCAGTTCAGCGAGGATGGAAAGGCCGTGATTTGAAGCCAGGCTATCTGTGCCGATACAGATGTTCGCTTGGGCGTCAGTAAAAGTGGTAATGTCCGGCAGCCTGCGTTCAATGTACATATTGGCATTAGGACACAAGCACCAGTGCGCTTCGCCGGTGTGAGATTTCGCGCAGTTTATGTCCTCAATGTTTGAGTAAGTATTATGCACAAAAATATAAGGTCGCTTCTTCGACAGCCATTGCAGGTACGATTCCAGCGATGGTCTCCCTGTTGGTGTGAAATGCCCGTCGTCTATACCCAATAGGTGGAGTAGCTCTCTTACCTTACCTTCTTTGCGCGCGTAGAACTTGTTTTCTTCCTCACTTTCCTGATTGTGTATGCTCATCACCACGCCCGGTTGGTGGGCATCTATCATCCTGAACAGTGTGGACGATACAGAGTAGGGCGCATGCGGCACTATAGCCTGCCGTAATAGTTGCCTCCCCGGTCTCTGTTGAGCAAATTCGCCCCAGGTGTTGGTGGCATATTCAAATGCCCTGTGTGCGCCCGCAGCATTAAAACCGAGTGCTTCTACAAAAGTCTGAAAATGCATGCGGTCCTGGGCACGCAGGTCCTTGGTGTCGGTAGTGTTTGCAATGTCACCCACGGCAACTATGCCGTTAGCAACCATCGCTTCAAATGCATTGTGTCTCGCTTCCTTCTTTTCTTCGTCAGTGAAGTTATTTCGATGTTGCGGAATATTACGCAGGAAGTCCATCAGCCCGGCGCCTTCAGCTGCAACACCCCTCATATGAGACAATTCGAGGTGACAATGTACATTCACAAAGCCCGGACACAGTATCCCTTCATAGCATATAGTGTCGTCAACGGGGCTGTCAAGTAGAGCTTCAATTGTTCCGTCGTTATGTATCTCCAGGGTAGTGCCTTCAGGCAGCCACCCGTTCCCGTCATGTATTTTCTGTGCGGTAATGTATTGCATCTGATTAAGGTCGGGTAAATTTGAAACAGGCTGCAACATCAATATGTTGCAGCCTGTTTCTTTAAACGTTGAAACTACGATTTAAAGTGTTTCAGCAGCACAATTTCCCGTTCATCGAGGAACCTCCATTTGCCGCGTGGCAGATTTTTCTTGGTCAGGCCTGCATACATCATACGGTCCAGCTTTTCAACCACATAGCCCAGCGATTCAAATATGCGCCTTACTATGCGGTTCTTTCCGCTGTGTATCTCCAGTCCCAGTTCGTTCTTCTTTTCCAGATAGGCCATTTCGTCCACTTCGGTCTTGCCATCTTCAAGTTCCACGCCGGCCAGCACTTTTTCAAAGTCTGCCTGCGTGAGTGGCTTGTCCAGCGTCACGTGATATACCTTCTTCACGTTGTATGACGGGTGCGAGAGCTTTTGAGCCAATGCGCCATCGTTTGTAAGCAGCAAAAGTCCTGTTGTTGCCCTGTCCAGTCGGCCTATAGAAAATACCCGACCAACACCGGCATTGCCAATCAGGTCCATTACAGTTTTGCGGCCTTTTTCATCCTCATTGGTTGTGATGAATCCTTTGGGTTTGTTCAACAATATATACACCAGACCTTTTTGTGGGGTCAGCTTCTTGCCCGAAAGTGTGATCTTGTCTGTTGCATTCACTTTATGGCCGGGATCGGTGATCAGTTCACCGTTCACCTTCGCCTTACCCTGACGCACCAACTCTGCTGCGTCCCTGCGGCTGCATTCCCCGCTATGAGCAATGTATTTGTTCAGTGGCATCGGGTATGCGGCAGCTTCCGGGCGTTTTTTCCTTTTGTCTTTCGTCAGGCTCCAATCGGCATCATCGCCATAGTATTCAGCATCAGCTTCAGCGTCCCGCTCGCGTGTTTTGTGCCTTTTTTCGGGGGCGTCATCTACATAAGATTCGCGCTTGAAGTCCTCCCTGCTTTTTCTTCTGTCAGGAATGCCGGGGAAAGATCCGCCACGGTCGTTGCCCCGAGCCGGCTTTTTGGCAAATGGTTTATCACCGCGTTCGTTTCGGTCATTTCCTTCTTCCCGGCGACGGTACGATGGCCTTTCACTATCACCCGAACTGCGACGCGGTTTTTCTTCGCGGTCGTTGCGGCGGGCAGGCTTCTGGTCGTCATCATTCCTGCGTTTGAATGCCGGACGTTCGTTACGGTTTTCGCCATCTCGGAAAGACCTTTTAGGCCTGTCCCCCGATGATTCTCTGTCGCCACCAAATTTCTTGCGTGGTGTGCTATCGCGGTCTCCGTTTTCTCTTTCACGGAACGGACGTGATGGTCTTTCCTCACGGGTATCATTATCAAACTTCCTGCGTGGTGCGGCATCTCTGCCTCCTTTGTTACGGTCATCCCTTTCACGGAACGGTCGATCATTCCTTGTTTCTCGCTCTTCACCGAATCTTTTAGGAGCCCTGTCGCGGTCGTCCCTGAACGGACGTTTGCCCGGAGCCTCATTGCGACTGTCGGTCCTGCGCGGAGGTCTGCTACCTTCTTCCCGATCGTCTTTCCCGAACGGTTTGCGGCCTCGGGTCTCTTCACGGCCCTCGAATCCTTCTCTCGGCTGACGATTAAAAGGCTTACGTCCGCTATCGCCACCGCGGCTATTGTCTTTACCGGCAGAATTGAACTTCTTTCTGCCGCCACCGGTGTCGGATGATGATTTTTTGTACATGTTTTGTTGCTTGGAACGTACAAAGGTACTACAATTTCAGAGGGCATTGGTTAATATGTTTCACCTGTTTTCTTCGCTACATTTGTGTTGTGATCACGCAGGCTTCGATACAGGAGGTAATGGCACGCGCCGACATTGTCGATGTGCTGGGGCAATTTATCCGTTTGAAGAAGCGGGGCACCAATTACATAGCCAATTGTCCGTTTCACAACGAAAAGACCCCGTCTTTCAATGTCTCCCCTGCCAAGGGCATTTACAAGTGTTTTGGATGTGGTAAGGCCGGAGACGTGGTGACCTTCGTTCAGGAACATGAAAAGCTCACGTACCCTGAGGCAATACGCTGGATCGCCGACTATTATAAGATAGCTCTTGAGGAGACGGAACGGTCGCCTGAGCAGATAGTGCAGCAACAGGCCGGTGAGTCTTTGCGCATTCTCAATGAATTTGCGGCCAACTATTTTTACGATACGCTCTTTAATTCAGAAGAAGGTCAGGTGGTGGGGCTTGGTTATTTTAAGCAAAGGGGATTCAGAAAGGAGATCATTGACAGATTCCGCCTTGGCTACAACCCCGAGCGCGGGGATCAGTTCTTCCGGGAGGCAACATCAAAGGGATATACCACCGAGATGCTGGAAAAGGCCGGGCTTGCCAAGAATCGTAACGGCATCTATCATGATGTTTATCGCGGCAGGGTCATTTTCCCTATCCAGGGAATGACAGGCCGTGTACTCGGCTTTGGTGCGCGTGTACTGAAAACGACCGAAAAGGCCCCCAAATATATAAACACACCCGAGAACGAGCTGTACATTAAGAGCAAGGTGCTCTATGGTATGTACCAGAGCCGACAGGCTATAGGCAAGTTGGATGAATGTTTGCTTGTAGAGGGTTACACAGACGTTATTTCGCTGCATCAGGGTGGGGTAGAGAACGTAGTGGCAAGTAGCGGCACCTCGCTAACCGAAGATCAGTTGCGGCTAATCGGGCAGCTTACTAAGAATCTCACCATTCTTTACGATGGCGACCCGGCCGGTATAAAGGCAGCCCTTCGCGGTCTGGATATGGCGCTGTCGCAAAGCTTCAATGTGCAGTTGGTGCTTTTGCCCGAAGGGGAGGATCCGGATAGTTTCGTTCAGAAATCGGGTGCTTCACGGTTTCACGAGTATATAAAAGAACACAAGCAGGATGTGATCAGCTTCAGGCTTCAGGTAGGGCTTACCGATGCCGGCAATGACCCAATGAAGCGCTCAAAGCTGGTCAATGAAATAGCAGAGAGCATCTCTCGTATCAACAAAGCTGAGGATTTTGCTCTGCAGCAACATTATACCAGACTGGCGGCCCAAAAGTTGAGTGTAGATGAGGCTGGTCTCATCAATCTCATCAACAAGTTCATTCGGGAGCGTATCGAGACCGAACAACGTCAGGCTCGCAGGGCGGAAGGTATAACGCCTCGTGATGAGGTGTTGCCGGAACCCGAACATATTGCTTCAGCAACGGAACCCGATGTCATCGGTGTCCGTCGGCCAACGGCTGAAGATCAGGAATGGCAATTGCTTCGTGTGCTCATAGAATATGGCAACTTGCCCTATGAAGGATACAGCAATGTGGCTGACCTACTTGAACAGCGAATAGACACTAATTTGCTAAGCAATGATCTGGCGAAGAATCTATTCCTTTCATACATGGCAGATATGCACAGCAACGGGCAACCGCACGATGCTCAATATTACTTGCGCCATCCTGATGCAGATGTCCGCAGCCGCATGGCGTCATTGCTCCATCCGCGCCAAGGTATCAGCGAGAAGTGGAAAGATCGATACGGGATCGAGACCACTCCTGAAAGCGTCTTGTATCCGAATGATGTGGATAGCACCCTCTCATACTTTGAACTGAAGAAAATACTGATCCTTCAGGCGCAGTATGCTGAAAAACTGAAAGATGAGCAGGATCCGCTGAAGCTTCAGGTAATGCAGGAGCGTTTTTTAACGCTACGTGCCATGGAAAAGGAGATACTAAAGAAACATCGCACCGTTGTTTTCTCCTCCCGTAAATACAACGGCAATTAGTAGTTATAATCCCGATTTTTTCTTTCTCCTTATTATGTACTGCTCCAGTTCTGCAAGCGAATAGCTGCTGAGGTTGAACTCTTTGGTGAGACCTCCTTTTTGAGCGGTCATTACACCATAGTAGGTATCCCTGTATCCATCAATGCTGTGTGCATCCGGGTCTATCGATAACATTACTCCGCGTTCCATTGCATATCCTATCCATCTCCAATCCATGTCCAGTCGTCTCGGGTGGGCGTTTATTTCTATTGCTACATTATGCTCAGCACATGCGTCAATGATAACTTTGTGGTCCAGGGGGTAGCCTTTGCGCGAAAGAAGTAGACGTCCTGTCGGGTGTCCCAGTATTGTAGTGTAGGGGTTCCTGATCGCGTTCAGTACACGTTCCATCGCTTTCTCCTCACTCATTTTCAGGTTGCTATGCACGCTGGCTATCACCATGTCGAACGTGGCCAGAACCTGAGGGCTGTAATCAAGGCTGCCATCGCCAAGAATGTCCGATTCAATACTCTTGAATATCCTGAATGGCGCAATTTTCAGGTTGAGTTGGTCTATCTCCAGGTGTTGGGCAGCAATACGGTCCGGCTTCAGCCCATCTGCATACACTGCTGTTTGCGAGTGATCGCTGATGACAAGATATTCCAGTCCGGCGGCCCTTGCGGCTGTGGCCATTTCTTCAAGCGTGTTCAGTCCGTCACTCCATTTAGAGTGCGCGTGGATGATGCCTTTAATTTCGTTTGGCTGTATCAGTTTGCTGAAAGCATCGGCCGGTTTGCTTAACACTTCCTTTTTTTCGCGCATCATTGCCGGAATGAATGGAAGACTGTTTGATACAAATATATCTTCCTCATTGGCCGGTGATTCCGGTACCCTGTAATTTGCGTTTATCTCTTGAAGAAACTCCTCGCCGGCGCTGAGTAGAAACAAATCTCTATAAAATGATCCTGCAGTTGTTTGCGTGATCCGCAGGCGGGGTTGTCCGGGTAACGATATTACAGTGGCTGATCCGTTTGTTTCCACTTGTGTGCCTTCACTTGCTTGAAACAAGGCGACTATTTCAACCATAGGAGCATCGGTCAGGATATCTGCATATTCCAGTGTTTCCATTTGCCTGCGCAGTTCCCCCGAGGTTGAAAATCGGGCTTCGGGAAATCGGCTCGTGAGTTGAGCCAATATCAATTGAGCAAACGCATCCACCTCTGCCCAAAGATGGAACCCGATATTTTGTTTGAAATACGCAAGGTTCTGCAATACGCTGTCCTGTGTCTTCGCTCCGAATCCTTTAAGGGCCACCAAGCGGTTTTCATTACATGCGTATTCCAGTTCTCCAAGCGACTCTATACCCAGTTCATTCCAGATAACTGAGATCTTCTTAGGCCCCAGTCCCTTTATTTGCAGCATGTCCAGTATGCCTGCAGGTGTTTTGGCAAGCATATCTTCCAGCGCCTGCAGTTTGCCTGTTGTCAACAGCTCTTTGATCTTTTTCCCTGTTGATGCGCCTATACCCTTCATAGAGGCCAGTGTGCCTTCGTCCATGTCTGCCGCTTCGCCGGGTAGTCGCTCTATGTTATATGCGGCAATACTATATGACTTGGCGCGAAAGCTGTCTTCTCCATGGATGTCCATGAGTTTGCTGAGCAGTGAAAAATGGTCGGCTATTTCGTAATTGTTCATAAGAAATATGCTGTCTGGGTGAGCACAGTCCAAAAATAGACTTTATAAGACAATCTCATTTTTGTATTCGTGGCTTTTCCCACATTTCGTCAAAAACTTCTGTATACAATACCCGATAAAATATTTATTTTTGAAAGGCTATGCATCGTATTGTTGGTTCCTTCATTTTAAGTATTGCTTTGTTGTTTGCGCAGGATATTGTTGCGCAGAATAAAACAGCTGCGGCAAAACCTAAAAAGGTATTCATGCCTCAGGCTTATTTAGGTAAGTCCGACTACAAAGGCGGCCCCATAAAAAAGGATGTGCTTGCTTCGTTGTTGAAGCAGGGGATCACCACACGCGATTCGGTCGGTAATTTTTATAAAGTTGTCGGTTTTGAGTTTGTTTATGGCGAGCGTATGCTGTACGAAGATTCTGTCGGTAATCTGATGGTCGATATTGATTATTTGTCAGAGTACTGCACGGGAGACACTCTCAGTACTGGTATAAGTAATAGCATTTACGAACGGCTCAAAGTTGGTGATAGTGCCTTTTTTAACAAGATCGACGTCCTCCGCACCGTTCCCGGTAAACCTGCAATGGTAGTGTCGGGCTTGGGCATGAAGTTTTACATCACCAAATGATCTTTCTTACCTGATGAAACTCATTTGCTACAGTAACCGACGCTTGCTTAGGAGTATCGAAATTGTGGTCAATTTGCATAAACTTCTATTATGGCAGTTGTAAGACAGGTGTTTCCCGTCACTGGTATGAGTTGTGCTTCCTGCGCTGCTGCGGTAGAAAAAGCGTTGAGTGCGCAAAAGGGAGTCGTGAATGCAGGCGTCAATTATGCCAATGCTGATGCGGTTGTTGAATACGATACTGTATTGGCTGATCCGTCCCGCCTTCGGAACGCCATCAAGGCAATTGGATACGATATTATTATTAGTGAAGAACAAGGCAACGTTGCCGATCTGCGTACGGCTGCCCTAAAAGCATTGAGAGTCAGGGCTATCGTTTCTTTGGTTTTTTCTGTCCCGCTCGTTTATATTGGCATGTTCGCCATGAACATGCCCTATGCCAATTTTATTATGTGGGCGTTGGCAACACCTGTCGTGTTTTGGGGTGGTGCTCGTTTTTTTACGGGTGCGTGGAAACAACTCAGCCATAGTGTGGCTACCATGGATTCGCTTGTGGCCCTCAGCACAGGCGTTGCGTATGCATATAGTGTGTTTAATACGCTTTTTCCTCACTTCTGGATGAAGCAGGGGCTACACGGGCATGTATATTTCGAGGCATCAGCAGTTGTGGTCACATTCATTTTGCTGGGCAAATTACTCGAGGAGAAAGCAAAAACAGATACGTCCTTTGCTATAAAGAAATTAGTGGGGCTGCAGCCCCGCACAGTGGCGCGTGTATCAGCTACGGGGGCTCCCGAAGAGGTAGAGATCGACCTGATTCATGTCGGCGACCTGCTGCTGGCCCGGCCGGGAGAGCGTATTGCCGTTGACGGAAAAGTTGCCGAGGGCAGTTCTTTTGTCGATGAAAGTATGTTGAGCGGCGAGTCCGTCCCCGTTGAGAAGTTGATAGGAGAGTCGGTATTCGCCGGAACTGTGAATCAATCCGGTAGTCTGAGATATACTGCTGAAAAAGTTGGGTCCGACACAATGCTTTCACGTATTATCCGCATGGTGCAGGAGGCCCAAGGCAGCAAGGCGCCGGTGCAGCAGCTCGCCGATAAGATCGCTGCCGTTTTCGTTCCGGTTGTGATAGGCATTGCAGTCATTAGTTTTTTATTGTGGTTGCTTCTGGGCGGCGATAATGGTTTCGCTTTTGGTTTCTCATCATTTGTTACAGTCCTGGTCATAGCCTGTCCCTGCGCGCTTGGTTTGGCAACGCCAACAGCATTGGTTGCGGGCATCGGTCGCGGGGCTGGTCAGGGCATACTTATAAAGGACGCTCGTAGCCTTGAAGTGGCTTGTAAGGTCAACGCAGTTGTGCTGGATAAAACCGGCACCATTACCCATGGCCGTCCCGAAGTTACCGCAGTTGTTTGGGCTTTTTCTGCCGATTCTTCATCGCTTGCGTCTGTCTTTTACAGCCTGGAGAGTCTGTCCGAACACCCGTTGGCTCGTTCCGTTTCCGCACATCTTGCAGCAAATGGGGCTGCCCATTTGCCCGTAAATTCATTCTCGGCGGTACCGGGTGGTGGGGTCACTGCCTTTTGTGAGCGGAAACTGTATTTCGCAGGCAGTGAAAAATTGATGCGCTCCATGAATATTGCGCTGCCTGAAGACCTTCTCTCGGCGGCGGGTGAATACCAGCGTTCTGCGCAAACTGTTATCTGGTTCTCCGATCATGCATCTGCACTGGCCATCGTTGCCCTTGCCGACCAGATAAAACCAACCTCTCGCGATACGATAGCCGATCTGACGCGGATGGGTATCGAGGTGTATATGCTGACAGGTGACAACGAAAATGTAGCAGCAGCTATCGCACAACAGGCAGGCATCAGGCACGTTACTGCTGGCGTTTCACCCGCCGAAAAGGCCGCTTTTGTGGCTGCCCTGCAAAAAGAAGGTAAGGTTGTGGCAATGGCCGGAGATGGCATCAATGACAGTCAGGCACTCGCTCAGTCCGATGTCAGCATTGCCATGGGGCGTGGTTCAGATATAGCCATGGATGTTGCCGGCATCACTATAATTTCATCTGACCTTGCTGCCATACCTCGCGCCATAGACCTTTCGCGCAAGACGGTATCTATTATTCGTCAGAACCTGTTTTGGGCATTCTTTTACAATGTCGTTGGTATTCCGGTTGCGGCAGGTGCTTTATACCCTGTCAACGGTTTTATGCTGAATCCGATGATAGCAGGAGCGGCAATGGCGCTGAGTTCAGTGTCGGTCGTTACCAATAGTCTTAGACTTCGGTGGATGCGGTAGTTCTCCGGTAGTGTAATTCCTCCTGCATACTGAGTATATTTGCGCACAACAAACATCGTATATGATCGTTTTTGGTGCCAGTGGACATGGCAAGGTCATCATTGAAATATTGGAAAGTACCGGTGTGTCGGACATCGAGGTTTGGGATGATGCCGAAAAGCCATCGGTATGGCAGTATCCGGTGTTGAAGCCGTTTCATGCAACTGCCGATCTTTCAAAACTATGCATCATCAGCATTGGCGTTAATGCAACACGCAAACGAGTGGCCTCACGTCTTTCAGAACAGCTTGCTTTTGGCACGGCCATACATGCCGACGCATGTATCTCGCCAAGGGCCACAGTAGGCGAGGGTACCGTTATCATGCCGGGTGTCACTGTCAATGCCGATACCACTATCGGTAAGCACAGTATCATAAATACAAGCGCCGTGGTCGATCATGACTGTGTTGTAGGCGACTTTACGCATATCTCTCCCAATGCCACTTTATGTGGCGATGTTCACCTTGGCGAGGGTACCCATTTCGGCGCGGGTGCCACAGCCATTCAGGGTGTGCGTATTGGGAAGTGGTGTACTATTGGTGCCGGTGCGGTCGTTATCAGTGATATACCCGATTATGCTACAGCCGTAGGTTGTCCCGCGCGTGTTATTAAAATCAACGAAGAGAAGCTATGAAACCAAAAATATGGATGTCGTCGCCCCACATGGGTGGCACAGAAGAGAATTTTGTCAAAGAAGCCTTCACCACCAATTGGATAGCTCCGCTGGGGCCAAACGTGAATGGCTTTGAGAACGACCTGGAGTTATTCCTGGGGCGTGGCAGCCACGTGGCTGCGCTTAGTTCCGGCACTGCCGGTCTTCACCTCGGATTGGTGCTGCTTGGCGTCAGGGCAGGCGACGAGGTTATTTGCCAGAGTATGACTTTCTCCGCTACAGCTAATCCCATCAGCTACATAGGTGCAGTTCCGGTGTTTGTTGACAGTGAGGTTGATACATGGAATATGTCACCGGTGCTCCTGGAGGAGGCTATTAAGGATCGCATCTCTAAGGGCAAAAAGCCCAAAGCCATTGTTCCTGTTCATCTGTACGGCATGCCGGCAAAAATGCCGGAGATCAACGAAGTGGCACGAAAGTATGGCATACCCGTTCTTGAAGATGCGGCCGAGGCGCTTGGTTCATCCATACACGGACAGCGTTGCGGCACACTTGCCGACATCTCTGTCCTATCGTTTAACGGTAACAAGATCATTACTACCTCTGGTGGAGGGGCCTTAGTTTCAGCCAATGAGTCTGTTGTGAAAGATGCGCGTTTTCTGGCCACTCAGGCTCGCGACGAGGCTCCTCATTATCAGCACTCGCGCATAGGGTACAACTATCGTATGAGCAATCTTTGTGCAGGTGTAGGCCGTGGTCAGATGCAGGTGCTCGCCGATCGCATCGCAAAGCGCAGGGAGATCTACGGCAAATACCACACTTTGCTTTCAGGGCGCAAGGGCATTGCATTCTGCAACGAACCTGCCGGCTATTTCAGCAACAGGTGGCTATCCACCATTCTAATCGATCCTGCATTGGCGGGTGTTAGCCGCGAAGACCTGCGCCTCGCTCTTGAAAAGGAAAATATCGAGTCGCGTCCGTTGTGGAAACCCATGCACATGCAGCCTGTTTTTGACGGCAGTCCTTTCTTCGGCGACGGCACTTCCGAGAGGCTTTTTGCAAATGGACTTTGCCTGCCGTCCGGTTCCAACATGACCGACGAAGAAATGGCGCGTGTGTTCGAGGTCATTAATTCAGTAATAAAATAATACAACATACATATATGATACAGCAATGGCAGCAAGCTATTGAAGCAGCATACTCCGATCGTGAATTGCTAAAAGATGCCCGTTACAGTGATACTGTCAGGGCTGTTATCGAAGAGGTGGACAAGGGTCGCCTTAGGGTCGCCTCACCAGTTGATGGTGGTTGGCAGGTAAATGAGTGGGTGAAAAAGGCCATACTCATGTACTTCGGCATCCAGCAGATGCAGACCTGGGAACTTCCGCCTTTCGAGTTTTACGATAAAATGGCTTTGAAGAAGGACTATGCTTCCCTGGGCGTGAGGGCCGTTCCTCATGCCGTTGCCCGCTATGGCGCATTTATTGCCCGCAATGTGGTGCTCATGCCATCCTACGTAAACATTGGTGCTTATGTAGACGAAGGCACGATGGTGGACACATGGGCCACAGTAGGGTCCTGCGCACAGATTGGCAAGGGCGTTCACCTTAGCGGAGGTGTCGGGATAGGTGGAGTACTCGAGCCGCTACAAGCAACACCTGTCATCATAGAGGATGGTTGTTTCCTGGGTTCACGCAGTATAGTAGTTGAGGGCGTAGTGGTAGAGAAAGAAGCGGTGTTGGGCGCCAACGTCGTACTCACCCAGTCCACGCGTATCATCGACGTCAGCGGTAGCGAACCCGTTGAGTACAAAGGCCGTGTGCCAGCACGTAGTGTGGTAATACCCGGTAGTTACGCCAAGAAATTCCCTGCAGGCGAATACCATGTCAATTGCGCGCTTATCATCGGTACCCGCAAGCCATCTACAGACTTGAAGACAAGTCTTAATGATGCGCTCAGGGATTTTAACGTGGCAGTATAGCGGCACTACCATGCAGTGTATATATAAGATCGCGTTCCCTGTGCATGTGGCGAAGAGCCGCATACAGGGCAAAGGTGCGTATGCTGTCGGCAGTATTCCTCCCCGTAGAAAGATAGGCTCCATGGGTGGTGTTGTTATTTCGGTTCGCGAAGCCCGCCGTCGTGTATAAGCGGCTGGCGGAGGATCGTTGGTGATGGTGGAACTATGGAATGGTCTTGCATTAGATGGTACGGTCAACGGCAATGACCTTCGATTTATCAATCACTCCTGTGCTCCCAATACCTATATGAGGGTAATTGGTGTGCACGTTGAGTTCTATGCGCTTCGCGAGATCGAACCCGGCGAGGAACTTACCTGCGATTATGGACCCACACATCACGATGGCAAGTTGCCGTGCAGGTGTGGTAGCCCCGGGTGCCGCGGATATATCTGATCGGTTTTTAGGTCGGTATTCATAGAACGGTGTAGTTCTGTGGTGCAATAATTAACCGGGCATTTCCTTTCTCCCCTGTTATCACCTACATTTGCACAAAATTTCGATTCAAACATGTCATTACTCATAGTTGGTACCATGGCTTTCGATGCCCTGGAGACCCCGTTCGGAAAAGTTGACCGCATCATTGGCGGTTCAGGAACTTATGCTGCTTTAGCTGCTTCAAATTATACGCAACCGGTTAAGATGGTTTCCATCGTTGGCGGAGACTTTCCGCAGGAAGAAATGGATGACCTCGCTGCCCGTGGCATCAATTTCGATGGTTTGGAGATAGTGCCTGATGAAAAGAGCTTTTTCTGGAGCGGTCGTTACCACCTTGATATGAATACACGCGACACATTGGTTACAGACCTTAATGTGCTGCTCCGTTTCGATCCCAAGTTGCCCGAAAATTATCGTGATGCTGAGTATGTAATGCTCGGAAACCTTGCACCGAACATCCAGATCAATGTAATTGGCCAGATGAGCAAGCGTCCGAAGCTCGTTATCATGGATACCATGAACTTCTGGATGGATAACACCATGGAAGATCTCAGCAAGGTGTTGAAAATGGTCGATCTTCTCATGGTCAACGACAGCGAGGCTCGCCAGCTCAGCGGAGAACACTCTCTCGTAAAAGCTGCCAAAAAGATACAGGCAATGGGACCAAAGTACCTTATTATCAAGAAGGGAGAACACGGTGCATTACTGTTCTATGGTGACAAGATATTCTCTGCTCCTGCATTGCCGCTCGAAGATGTTTTCGACCCTACAGGTGCCGGCGACACATTTGCCGGTGGCTTCATAGGTTACCTCGCGCGCATCAACGAAACTTCTTTCGAGGCAATGAAAGCCGCTATTATCGTTGGTTCAGCCATGGCCTCTTTTTGTGTGGAAAAGTTCGGTCCCGGTCGTCTTAAAGAGATCTCCGCCGACGATATTCGTGCACGTGTTGACGAATTTGTTTCTCTCGCCAACTTCGAAGTACGCTAATTTAGAATCCTTTATTATTCCGGCCGGACTGCACATAACAGTCCGGTCTTTTTTATGCTTCAACGTCAGCCGGTGGAAACGTTATCACGAACGTTGTGCCTGCACCTTGCTTTGATTTTACATCTATGGTCGCACCGTGTGCCTTTATAATATTCAAAGAAAATGAAAGTCCGAGGCCCGCTCCAGTTCGCTTGCGTGTATAGTAAGGCTCAAATATTCTGGCTATGTTGTCTTCAGCGATCCCTATGCCGTTGTCTGCTATCGTCAGTTGCGCAGCATCTCCGCTTTGCGTTATAGAAATGTCCAGTACTCCTTCGTGTTCCGCCATCGCTTCTATTGCATTTATTACAATATTGAGCAGTGCCAGTTTTAGGTTTTCAAAGTCGGCCAGCACCAGCACCGGTTCTTCATGGTAGGTCACCTGCGCCTTCATCTTTTTCAGTGTTACCCGGTCTATAGCTGCCGCCAGAACTTCATCGGCTATTACTTGAAGGGTATGAGGCTTTAATGTGTTGTCTCTTGGCGTGGATGATTGCAATAGTTCATTGATCAGCGTATTGATCCGCCCGATGTTCCTCTTGATGATGTCCAGATACAAATGTTCATCTTCGCTCATTTCTTTCTCGGCAAAATATTCTGCCGACATGGCTATGTTGTTCAGCGGGTTGCGCACTTCATGTGCCAGCGTTCGAACCAGCCTCCCGGCAGCAGCCAGTTTTTCAGTTTGCAGCGTAGCAATTTCAGCCCGTTTCAGGTTTGTTATGTCGTGTATGATCCCCTGTATGCTTGTGTCGCCGTTACCGCTCACTTGTTCGGCCGACAATGTGATCGTACAGTGCACTTTACTCCCGTCGGCGGCATAAATAGTTGTTGCCAGATCCCTGATATCTTGTTTTTTCTCCACAAGGTCTCTCAGTGCAGTCTTGTCTTCATCTTCGCACAGTAGGTCTGTCAGGTTGATGCCGCTCCCTTGTGATATGCCTAATATGTCGCCGAATGCACTGTTGGATTCTTTGATGGTAAGATTCCCATCCGCAATGAAGATGATGTCTTTCGATTGTTCAAATATGCTTCTGAATTTCGCTTCGCTCCGCTTTAGCGCGCGGGTTGCTTCAGTGCGCTCCATTGCATACCTTATGCAGCGCTCCATCTTTTCGGTGGTAAGTTCTGCTTTTATCAGGTAGTCCACTGCGCCAAGTTTCATCGCCTCAATATCAACATTGTAGTTCCCTTGCCCGGTCAGCAGGACTATCGGGGCGTCGCTGCCCGCTGCCTTTGCTTCTTTCAGCAGGTCCACACCCGACCTTGCCCCAAGCCGGTAGTCAACGAAATAGAGGTCATGCCGGTGGGTAAGAATACTTTCCAGTCCGGCTTTGTAGGTGCCGGCCCATTCCATTTCGTAGTTCATGCCTGGAATGTTCCGTACATACTCCGACGTGATGAAGAAATCATCCTCATCGTCGTCTACTATAAGTATCCTTGTGCGTTTATTCAGTGGGGACATTCGTTGCGTCAGTTCAGACGTGTAACGAATTTACGCCAACCTGCATCAATTTGTATGTGCCTTATGGAATGTTAAGGTAAAATGGTCGCAACATTTCCCGGAACTGTTCGGTATAAGTGCCGTCTTCCTGCATAATGGTCAGTTGATGTTCTACCGCGCCATATCCGGTATTGCTAAGGCTCATTATTGCCACGATTCTTTTCGCTTCAGATCCCGGACGATGGCGGATCAGAAGAATTGCACGAGGGAAGAGACCGTATCCCTCAGCAACGTTGAGCCAGTATCTGTATTCCGGCACAGGTAGCAGGATTGATACATGCCCTTCGGGGCTGAGGTGTTTTACTACAGCCATGGCAAGTTCTTCCTTGGTAAGGGCTATTGTATGTCTTGCTGTGTTCTTTTCATGCTTGGGACCAAGTAGTGCATTGTCAAAGAAGGGAGGATTGCATATGATAGCATCGTATTTTTCTGAACTGTCATAGGCTCTGATGTCATTACACTGCACAGTAATTCTATTGCTCCAGGGAGAATGCGATACGTTCTCTTTCGCCTGTTCAGCGGCTGTCGCATCATATTCCACCGCGTCTATCAGCGTGTTTTCGGTACGTTGCGCCATCATTAATGCAAGTAACCCCGTGCCGGTACCTATATCAAGTATGCGTTTTGTTTTTTTGGGTAAAGGAGTCCATGCGCCCTGTATGCAGGCATCGGTAGTTACCTTCATGGCGCACTGCCCCTGGTCTATTCTGAATTGTTTGAACTGAAACCAGTTGTTGCTCATGTCCAGGTTGCTCGTGCGCTCGGTGTGGCCGAAAGGTCTGTAAATGTTCCTTGCAGATATTTGTAGTGTGCTGTTATTCCTATCATCGCTGCATTGTCGGTACAATACTCGAATTTTGGAATGTAGACTTCCCATCCAAGTCTTTCCCCGGCCTCCAGCATCGCCGCCCGCAACCCGCTGTTCGCCGATACTCCTCCGGCAATACCAACGTGCTTCACGCCATGGTCTTTCGCAGCCTTTTCAAGTTTGGTCATCAGCATCTTAATGATCGTATGCTGCACTGAGGCGCAAATATCCTTGATGTTCTTTTCTGCGAATTCAGGGTCTTCTTTCCTTTGCGCCTGAAGAAAGTACAGGACAGACGTTTTTATTCCGCTGAAGCTGAAAGTATAATCCTTCATTTCCTTCGATGGGAACTTGAATTTTTTCGGGTCACCCTCTTTCGCGTATTTGTCTATCAATGGCCCGCCGGGGTAGGGTAGTCCAAGCATCTTTGCCACTTTGTCAAATGCTTCGCCGGCGGCATCATCCATAGTCTCTCCCAGCACCTCCATGTCCAGATGGCTCCTGCAGAGCACTATCTGTGTATGTCCGCCCGATACCGTCAGGCACATGAACGGAAACTCCGGTTTGCGCTCGTCTATAAAATGCGCCAACACATGCGCTTGCATATGGTGCACCGATATCAATGGCAAACCCAGCGCCTGCGCAAACGATTTTGCGAAGCAAGTTCCCACCAGCAATGATCCTATAAGGCCCGGAGCTTGTGTAAAGGCAACAGCAGTAAGTTCGCTCTTACTCACTCCCGAATCGACAAGTGCTGCATCGATAACTGGGACAATGTTCTCCATGTGCGCCCGCGATGCCATCTCCGGCACCACACCGCCAAACCTCGCATGTATCTTTTGGGTGGCTATATGGTTACTCAGTACACGGCCATCTTGCACAATTGCTGCGCTCGTCTCATCGCACGACGACTCTATCGCCAGTATCGTTATTGGTTGGTTCATTTTGCTAGCTCCGCAAAAGTAACTACATCAGGTCAATTTGGGACTATCTACTTTGCGGTCTGCCCGCCGGCCGTAATATCAGGCGCAGGGTTGTGTCGTTGGTAAAGTAGCTTATCGCCCAATTAATAAAAATGAAGAATTTGTTCCGCACACTCAGGATAAGCATCAGGTGCAGGAACATCCATGTGAACCATGCCAATCTCCCCTGAAAACTGAATTTAGGCAGGTCCACTACCGCCTTGAATTTGCCAACTGTGGCCATTGTGCCGGGCGACTGATACCTGAATCCCTTCATCGATCGGCCTCTCCGCTCATTAAGCAGGTTCCTTGCAAGGTTCTTCGCCTGATTTATAGCTACATTCGCCAATTGAGGATGCCCTTTCGGAAAATCTTCAGTTTCCATATATGCTATGTCGCCAAGGGCATATACATTGTTTGTTCCTGTCACTTTGTTCATTTCATCCACCGCTATTCTTTGCCCACGCATTATTGCGGGCTCAGGTACTCCGTCCGGCACGTTTCCTGTTATTCCGGCTGCCCATATCATCGTTCGGGTCTTTATTGTGCTGCCATCTTTTAATGACAAGGTATGACCATCGTAGTCAGCTGCCAGTGTATTAGTTTTTACAAGCACGCCGAGTTCTTCAAGATATTGTCTCGATTTTGCCCGTGCCGGTTCGCTCATATTCTGTAATGTATTGGGAGCCCCCTCTACAAGGAATATGTTCAATCTCGAAAAATCCATGTCAGGATAATCGCGGGGCAACACATACTTCTTCATCTCTGCCAGCGCACCTGCAAGCTCCACTCCGGTAGGACCACCGCCGGCCACTACAATATTCAGTATTTCTTCGCGCTCATTTTCAGAAGCTACAAGCGCATCTTCAAAGTTCTGCAGTATCCTGTTCCGAAGTGCTAATGCTTCGTTCGTGGACTTCATAGGGTAGCAATGCTCCTCAAAATTCCGGTTGCCGAAATAGGTTGTAGTGCAGCCGGTGGCAATAACCAGTTTGTCGTAGTCATATACACCCTCTGCTGTTTCAACCTTATTTCCCGCTGTGTCTATCCTGTCAACTGTCGCGACGCGTACATGTACATCTTTTCTTCCTTGAAATACCTTCCTCAGTGGAAAAGAGATTGCGCTTGGTTCAAGCCTCGCGGTTGCTACCTGATAAAAAAGCGGTTGAAACTGATGGAAATTGTACTGATCGATAAGTGTGATATCGAATCCTTTACCGGTAAGATGTTTTGCCAGTTGCAGTCCGGCAAAACCTGCGCCCAATATCACTAGCTTGTTTCCCATACCAGATCGGTTTTAGGGTGAAACGAATAAAAGAGTACAAAGGTAGTCAGCTGTTAACTGCTCAGGTGTTAGAGTTTTCCTATAATAGGATACAAAAAATAACCCCCGCAAATGCAGGGGTTAATAATAGATTAGGTCAGACACTTTTTAGTGTGCACGTCCTTGTGCAGGTGTCACTTTGTTCATGTCGTTCACAGGCGCTTTCCATGCCATTTTGTTGAAGTAAACCCTCACACCCAGCATGAAACCGAAGTTGTTGCTTTTTACGTTCTGAACTTCATTGAGCAGTGAGTTGTAGTTAACGCCGGTCACTGTACCTGAAGTGTTTTCTACAACTTTGTCTGTAAGACGAAGTGCGTTGTTGGTAGAAGTGTTTGTGAATGACTGAGCGGTATAATATACGCCGGCCCTCACACAAATGTTGCGAACAACCATGTAGTTAACCGCAACTTCACCGGTATAACCGAGAGAGCCTTTCTTGTATTTTACTGTGCCTGATTTCTCGTCAGCAGATAGGTTAAGACCTACGCTCTTTCCAATGCTGTCGTGGTGAGCAAAGAAAGTACGAACATCTCCTTTAGGGAAATCTTTCAGATACTCAGCTTTAGTAATCAGCAGTGAAGATCCGTCCGGTACAGGAGAATTGTCATAAACCGGTACAGTGCCTTCAAACTTGTAGATAGCTTCGTAGTCGAAATTCGCGTCTGTATTATAAGTGTTCTTTACGTTGATGTTGTAAAGAATTCCTGCGTCAACCGTCAAAGCCAGTTTCTCAGTGAAGTCTTTCTTGTAACGAAGCAAAACCGGGATATTGATGGATGTGCTCGTGATAGTTTCTTTGATACCGCGGGTTGTGGAAATAACCTGCCTGAATGTCGGGTATTTAGCGTCAGAAGCCCTGAATTCTACGTGAAAGGTATCCATTGTCAGGTCGCCCTCCTGTTTGTAGTAGTTTATACCAACTCCAACACCCAATGAACGAACACGATTGAAGTAATAACCCAAACGGAAATCATAACCCATAGATTTGCCACTGTTGAACTTTATATCGCTCTGAGTCGCATTGAGTGCGTCCTGGTAGTTCGTAGAAAACGGAATAGCTTTCACATTCTGGGTAAGCATACCACGGTTCACCTGCAGATCAGCTGATAAACTACGGAAATATTCACTCCTTACCTGTGCAACAGCGCTATGAGTTTCTGCGGCTATGATTATGGCTACCAAACATAAAATTCGCTTACCCATGTACGTTATGATTTTAATTTTTATATTAAGTTAGTTGTTATCTTGAATACTGTTTTCCCTGGTTTGTTGACACACAATCGTTGACTTTTACCGCATGTTTTATACCGGTTTCGGTTGTATGTTAACGCTGGTTTAACGCGTTGAGTTCAATTGAAATCACGACACAGCGCAGCAAATTTAACAAAATAAATTTAGTTTCAAACGCCTTGGTCAATAAAAAAAA
>JACSRV010000188.1 GCA_014879545.1 Chitinophagaceae bacterium
TTCAACGCAGGTCGTCTTTGCGAGGAACAAAGCGAGGCCCTCGGGCGGGTTGTGACGAAGCAATCTCGCGATTCGCCACTTTGGGTTACCCAATACTTCTCTGCACATGGTCTCGAGATTGCTTCGTCGCCGGCACGCGCACTTGCCAACAGGGCTTCTCGCAATGACGCGTTTTATGATAGTGCGTTTTTGGGGGTATGATAGAAAATTGCTTTGATGGAAGAACATTTTCAACGCAGGTCGTCTTTGCGAGGAACAAAGCGAGGCTTTCGGACGGGTTGTGACGAAGCAATCTCGCGATTCGCCACTTTGGGTTACCCAATATTTCTGTGCACATGGTCTCGAGATTGCTTCGTCGCCGGCGCACGCACTTGCCCACCGGGCTTCTCGCAATGACGCGTTTTATGATAGTGCGTTTTCTGTAGTGTGGTAAAAAGTTGTTTTGATGTAAGAACATTTTCAAGACAGGTCGTCTTTGCGAGGAACAAAGCAAGGCTTTCGGGCGGGTTGTGACGAAGCAATCTCGCGACGATCCATCTGTTTAAGGGTTATCGCATCCGTTGATTCCAGTACTCACGGTTGCGAGATTGCTTCGCCGCCGGCACGCGCACTTGCCCGCCGGGCTTCTCGCATTGACGCGTTTTATCATAGTGCGTTTTTGGGGGTATGGTAGAAAATTGTTGGGGTTGATTATTGTGAGAACCACTAGCAAGATCTTCGCCAATCCGGAGATTGGCAACCGCAATGACGTAGTCGGAGACTACGCCATTGCGGGGGCCCTTTGTGACCACCGCTTCGACCAATTGCCATCTGGAATTTTTGCGTTTGTACCCAAGCGGCAACAGTATCGAATCCACTACATTTAACAATTGTTTCTTGTCCATAGATACGTGTGTTTATTTGCCCATAAGGATAGCGGCTTCGACAGTTACGTAGACGTAGGCTGAGCCTATGCAGGGACAAAAATGAACCTCCTACTTACCAAAACTGCTGATCTTGTAGCTGAAGGTAAGAAGAAAGTAACGCTGCAATATATTTGTCTGTATGTCTTGAACATAGCTTTCCGTGGTCGTTCTTTGGATATTGTTATTCTGATTCAATATGTCAAATACAGATAGCCTGATGTCGCCCTGGCGCTTTTTGAACAACTTTTTCCCAACAGCCGCATTCCAAAGAATAAAATTGCGATTGAACCCTGCTGACAAACCAAAATTAGCCTGATACGTTGCGGCAGAGCTAATGACGATTCCTTTCCAGATAGTAAGGTCAATCGTAGCCTTACATACCTCACTTACAAAAGTGGAGGTGAGCAACTCATTTACAGGATTGCTGTTTTTAGTAATGGACGTATTGGATGTTATGGAAAAATCGACATTCTCGCTGATGTTGCTATTGAGAGCGACGCCGAGACCCGCGTTTCGATTCTGTTGGTAATTTATAATGCCATTTATTATGGCAGGAGATCTGCTCATGCCTGCATTTACATTCAAATTAACACGGCACTTGATTGGCCGCAACGGTACACTAAACCCAAGATTTCCGTTCGCCTGCCGGCTGCCATCAACATTCACAGGCAATGAAAGTTGGGCGCCGGCAGGCAAAATTATTGCCCCAACTACGGTATCAGTATTGGCAACAACTGCTGCCTGTGCCACAAAGTTTTGTGTATTGTTTACCGTTAGCGTGGTGAAAAAGTTATGTTGGGTTTTAGCGCTTGATTCATTGTATCTGATGGTCAGTGTATGTGTAAAAGGCTGGCGCAGTGATGGATTGCCGGTAGATAGATGCAGCGGGTCAGTATTGTCAATTACATCTTGTAGCTGGGCCATAGATGGCACTGATGTGCTGGTGCCGTAGTTGCATTGCAGGTTTCTGGTTTTGGAAAAGCGGTACTGAATAGTGGCTACAGGCAAGACACTACTAAACGTACGATGCAAAGAAAGACTGTCTGGGAGTCGCTGATCGTTATTTAGTGCACGGCTCTGATAACTAACCCCACCCGACAGTTCGTAGTTTTTACCCTTGAATTGGTAACTGAGACCTGTCTTATGTGTAGTATTAATACTGCGAAATGCGCTCGACAGCCGGTTATTAACCACCTCGCTCCCGCCGGGTAAGCTGTCGTATGTTGTCTTTTCCGACTCGGACGGCGCATAAGATAGCTCGTATTGCGCCTTCAGTAAACCTCTTTGGCCGGCCGGCTCAGTCCAGACAATATTTCCACTTACGTTCCGCGAGTTCTGATGTTGTCCTATTCGCTGATTGATCGTGCTGTTTAGCACGGCGTTGCCAGCAAAGTTATTTCTTGCTTTTTGCTCTGTTTCGCCGCCGCCGATATTGTAATTTGCCACCCCACCAGCCGAAATGGTTCGTCCCCGTTTGAGGAATCTGTGCGAGTAGAGTACATTGCCCCCTACCCCCACTACGTTGCGAGTGGAGTTGTTTGAGTTGCTTGTGCTATTCAGCAAAGTATCGGACGTGGTAGCGCCATTGCGTACCGAACTGCCGGCACCGTTATTGAAAGTAGCCGACGGCACCAAGAGGAGCGTATTCAGTGTGTCGGGCATGTAGGAGATGCGCATATTAATGCGGTGACCGACATTGCTGCTATGAGATGGGCTGACTTCGTCGTAAACCTGGCCCGACGAGCCTGGCAGCACATAAGTGCGGCGCAACCTGCGGCTCAAATCATTGGTACTGTTATTAAAAAAATAGCTGCCACTCACATCCGCTTTACCGTACTTGTTGGTGTAATTTACCCCGGCTGCGCGGGCGGAGGTGACGCCGCTGCTACCGCCGGTTGCAGCCACGCCAGCCTCAGTAAAGTTCTGAATATTAATGTTATTGGCCTGTGATGTCACTGTCAGTCTTTCTGGTCCGGCAAACCTGTTTAAGGTCATCCCCGTTCCATATACCTTCCCACCGTTATTATCCATTCCTCCGCCAGAATAGATATTGCCAAAAATGCCATTCTTTCTGTCGGGTTTGGTTACAATGTTTATTGTCTTGCTTTGCGGCCCTTCGCGAAAGCCGGTGATTCGTTCCTGGTCGGTCATGTCATTATAGACCTGCACTTTTTGAATTACATCGGCCGGCAGGCCTTTTAGTGTTGCCCATGGATCATCGCCAAAGAAAGGTTTGCCATCCACCATCACCTTCAGCACGGTTTCGCCATGTGCTCGCACTTCTTTGCCATTAAGTTCTATACCGGGCATCTTGCGTACAAGCTCGGCTGCATCGGCATTGATATTCACTTTATAAGCAGAACCAGCATACTCAACAGTATCGTCTTTTTGTGCAACGGCCACTATTTTTGCGACAATCTTAACCTCATCCAGACCTCGCGAGTGGCGTTGCATGCGTATAGTTCCCAAATTCAGATCTCCTTCTGCTACCGCTATATCATGCTTCTGAGAGGCGTAGCCGGCGCTATTGATAAACATTTTATATTGCCCCGCATGTATACCTTTAATGAGAAACACGCCTTGTTTTGTACTTTGAGTGAAGAACTTCTGTTCCCCCTTTTGAAAAATTGAAATATCTGCTGATACCGAGGAATCGGTGATGCTATCAGTCAACATCCCCACGAGCTTATGTTGCGCGTAAGATGAATTTGATATGAGCAATAAAAGAATAATATGGCATATTTTCATGTAAGATCAAAACTTGGCATGAATTAGACCTCAGTATCAAGTGAGTCACCTATCTGTGGCTATTTGAAGGTTTATTTTGTCAAAAAACGGATACGATTTTAATCCACATGAAAAATATATTCAAGGCCGTGACAGAACTGCGTATCAATACCCATCATGAATGGGTTCAATTCAGAACATCCAGATAATCGGCCAATTTCAGAACACATTTACTCCGGGAAGCTGAAAAGCTCGTACTGGTATTCATTTTTATCCACATCTTTGTAATAGCAATAAATTTTATTGCCATTTATTTTCATGTTCGAAAATAAACGACCACCATTAACGGTCGTACACTTAGATGATTTAGATTTCAAGGAATACTCTCCAATTACACAATGTGTTGATTTTAATTGAGCGACGAAACGAAATGTGTCATTTATTTCGCGAAAATCGAATAGGCGCGTCACCTCACCGTAGTTCGCGTCCAACAAATTGTCGAAACTTATTGTTTGATTTGAGCGATAAAACATAACTGTTTTTTGTGATTCGTTTGCAACTATCGGCATACCGAAAGTAACTAATAAAAAAAAGTAATTATA
>JACSRV010000207.1 GCA_014879545.1 Chitinophagaceae bacterium
CGCCAATATCAATAATATTCAGTTTTTCGCCATTATTGATCCGGTTCTTCAGTTCTTCAGCGGAAATTTGCTTCATATTGTATATTATTTTTAGTTTTTTATGAACTTCTGAGTGCCATAGGTTGTGATACCATCAGCCAACCGAACAAAGTACAGCCCGGATGGCAATCCGACTGTCGAAATGGCCTGACCTCGCTTGGTAACCCCATCGAGCAATTTCTGCCCCTGGACATTCAGTATTGTGTAGGTTACCCGCTCGTCAGATGGGATTTCGATCGTTATCTGGTCGCTCGCCGGGTTCGGATATATGCGCCAGTTGGTTGTGTTAGATACCGAAAGATCATCCATTCCGGTTCCGGCCACATCCTGTCCCAATAGCGGTCTTATCATTATCGCACCACTAAATAGTGACGGAACCCATCCTGAAAATACATTATAAAATGCATGATTGCTTCCGACTCTGTTCACATCGAGGCCAAAGTAAAGACTGTCGGAGCCGCTCTCTGCTGGTTGGAAGGTACCAGCAAAAAAAGTGCCTGCAGGTAATGGCACCGATTGTGAGAACTTATATATCCAGAAACGGTTCACTGTGTCAGCATACCCGGGAGTGCAGGCCTCTTCCGTATAAATCACATTGTCAGCAGGCGCCCCATAGATCCCGGCAAGAGAGGAATATATTTTGATGTCAAATTGTTTGCTGAAAGCAAAAGGCAACTGGCGACCGAAATAAATTGCCATTCCCTTCATTGTGTCAGGTTTATTCAGGTGATATTCTATCGCAAGTTTACCGGGAAGGGTAGGGTACAGATCCAGATAATAGCTTTTTTCAGCCGTACCATCATCATATGCAAGATAGTTGTCGAATATCTGGTCCTTAACGACCGTGTCGTTATCAACGGGATCAGCAGTGGATATTGATTGAACGAAGTATTTATTACGGAATACCACCCGACCATAGTTGCCTGCACTTGACAGGGTGATAAGCGAAGTATAGGTTGGGAAATTAACCTGCACTGTCTGTTTGGCATTCAGTGTTACGCCGGTCAAAGTTGGGCTTTTTAGTATTGTACCGGTCTTTAAAACAGTCCCGCTGTAAGCGTGGCTTGTGGTCTGGTTGATATCATAGTTGTTGCGCAGTCCGCAGGTCTGCTGCACGGCTCGCTCAGCCGATGAATACCCATAAAACTGCCTGTAGGGCATGGATGTGTAGTCATTCAGGAACTGGGTAGGCTGGGTAGTGAACCCTATGTCATTTACCGATGTATCAAATATGTTCCTGTTCTTTCCCAAACGAACATAATCCACATTCCACACCGCATCGGCCCAAGACAAGGCTCCTATGTTGATGAACCGGAACTGGAAGAAACTGTCGAAGTACAACGAGTCGGAGATGGGAATCATCACCTGACTGAATGGTTTCAGTGTGGAACCCGCAACAGACCAAACTTTTTTATACCCCCCAAACCTCGTCTTCAGAAACAGCATCAGGGAATCCTGCACCAGGGGGTAAAAACCGTTTCCCTGTGGCTGGTAGAAAAAGCTCAGGTACACACTGTCTGACGGAGTCACCACATCAAGGCTAAGGTTGATGGGTTGTGACGTGAGCGAGTCTGCGTAACGGAAATTTGCGTTGTTGAACGAATCGTATGGCAGCCCTTTCCAGTCCAGTGCGTCAAAAGTTACCACACCACGGCTTATGGGTTTGTTGCCCATGGTGTTATTTACATAGGTGCAGAAGTCGGCCCACCGGCTGCTGTCCGGGAATATCCCGGTGCCGGTAAAATCTTCAAAAAATGGCAGTGAAAGTGGCTCGGCTGCAGCGGTGGTTTTCTTCACAGGTAGTTTGGGCTTCACTACATTCATCAGGTTCGGGTTGAACATGAGATGACCTTCACGTTCCTGCGCTTCAACTGAAAAATGCAGTAACGCCAGGATACATAGCAACAGGAGTGAAGTGTACTTGCCGGTTTTCAATGTTACTTCTTCTTTTTAGGGTTGTAGTCACTAACGTCTGTACCTGCATTTGTATTGCCTGTAGAATAATGAATATCTTCTTCCCTTGGGTTCTGCATGATCTGAAGATCTATGAACGCACCCATTTGTATGCGGTTGTGTTCACCGGCCTCATTGAATTCGCGTGGGCTTTGGTCAATGATACGGGCTGAGGGAGTGTCGCTGATCTCGGACATTTGATCGGCCGCAACAAGTAATGGCTGCAGATTGAACTGGTTGAGGATGATGATCGCCTCGTCAACAGTCAGTCCCGTCACGTTCGGTACATTCCATTCGGTATTACCCAGGCCATTACCAATAACCAGATCTATTTTACTACCCTGCGGCACCGGGTCTCCCGGATTGATAGGTTGACCCTTATAGCTGGCGGACAAAATAGCACCGGAAGCAATATCCGGCTTGTAGGTAGTATCGCCAACCAGCAACTTGTTGTTGCGCAATATCATCGCCGCACTTCTGTAAGACAGGTCTTTAACGTTGGGCATAGGCACCGCGGGCGGTGTCAGCATATTGACGGTCAGGAATATTGTGCGGCCTTTCTTCACCAGAGATCCGGTATCGGGCACCTGTTTCAATACAGATAGAGGTCTTGATGTTGGGTCAAACGTGGAATCTATTAATACGTCGAAACCCAGGGTCTTCAGTTTGTTTATCGCAGAGTCGATCTTTACCCCCCTTACATCCGGCATAGCCAGTTCTTCGCCATGACGGGTGACACAATGCAAAGACGCAAAGAACATAATATATAGCAGCACGAACACGACAAATACCATTGCCACATTCATTCCGAACGAAGTCTTCATTTTCTCTTTAAAGCTGCTCATATCGTCTTTTCTCTGTTTTCGGGCTCCATCGACCGACTGCTTTGATCGTTTGTTGTATTATAAAACTATAGTTTATTTATTTAAAATTGGCAATGCAATCGTCCAGCAGCGCTCCGTAAAAATCTTTCAAAGACATACCCGCTGCGCGCACCTGCTGGGGCACAATACTGTTTTCACTTTGGCCCGGCATTGTATTCACTTCAAGGAAGTACAGTTTCCCTGAGCTTTTCTGCAATATGAAGTCCATTCTAACCACGCCCCTGCAATTCAGGTGGCGATATATGTGTTGCGCCTTGGTCTCCAGCTGTTCTTTTATCTTATTATCTATGCGGGCAGGTGTGATCTCGTTGGTAACACCCGGTGTGTACTTGGCTTCATAATCAAAGAACTCGTTCTTACTCTCTATTTCGGTGGCAGGCAACGCATGCAGGCGCCCGTTTGTCTTATAAACACCTATAGTCAGTTCCCGGCCCTCAATAAATTCTTCTATCAAGACCTGATTGTCTTCTTTGAAGGCTTTCTCAATGGCAGGTAGCAGTCCGCTCACTTCCTTCACCTTACTCACTCCCAGGCTACTGCCACTCTCATTTGGCTTCACAAACAAAGGCAGCTTCAGTTGGTCCAGTATGGCACCCACCGAATAATGCTCCCCTTTTATAAGATGTACAGAATTGGCAATATTCACCACGTTAAACGACTTAACAACCTTATTGCAGTAGCTTTTGTTGAATGTTAGCGCCGATACGATGGAGTTGCACGTCGTGTAAGGTATATTCAGCATATCCAGATAGCCCTGTATGCGGCCGTCCTCGCCCGGTGTGCCGTGAATGGCAACGAACACACAATCAAAAACAACTTTGTTGCCGTCCACAAGCAGGGAAAAGTCATTCTTATCCACTTGTATATGACTGCCATTGTGATCGTGATACCACTCGTCCTTGGTCACAATGATCTTGTACACCTCAAAACGTTCTGCATCAAGATTTTTTTCAATTGTTTCCGCAGTTTTTATGGAGATCACATATTCTCCGGAGTATCCGCCGGCAAGTAAGGCTATTTTTTTGCGCATCGTCTTGTTTTCCCGCTCAGTTGGGGTAGCCAAAGGTAATGAAACTTTTTAGTTGCTTTCCCTGGCCGGACCTCCGTACAAATGTTATTTATCATATAAAAAGTTCAGGCAGAGCACATGCCCTGCCTGAATATCGGTCTGCGTGGTGCCATTATCGGCCTCCGCGCGAAATAAAGTCGTTCAACGCCTTTTTGTTGGAGTCGAAGTCGAATACGGATGCTACCTTGAAGTAGTTCTGCGGGTCGGTGACGCGGCTGTAAGCGAATTTTGCGAACGTCACTTTGTTGCTTTCAAAAGAGAACAACCTGCAAATGTCCATCACCTGGGCAGTACTCATAAAGTTGGTACCCAATATAGTTTTGGCGGTAGATAGCTTGGTGTCGTCGAAAGAGGCACTGCTGATGCTTTGTTTCGCATCGCTGAAACTGCGTGCGTCCATCTCCATTGGTGTCACCGGTGGTGGCGGCGGGTTGTAGCGGCCATCACGGTCGCGGTCGTTGTAGCGTGTGTTATTGTTGTAGTTGTTATTGTAATTGTTGTTATATCCGTTGTTGTTGTAACCGTAATTGTCGGTAGTGGTCGTCGTCGTTTCAGTGATCCATTGGCCGGTTATCGGGTCCATGTAAGACGTTTCGGTAGTCGTGTTCACCTGCTGTGGCTTACCATAGTACATTACATACTCATCGCGCGGGCCACGGTAGTTGCGGTCGCACTCCGTCATGCGGTGGAATTTCAGTCGCGCTCCGCCCCTGCCGTTTGAAATACGCAGGGTCAGGTTCACTGCTCTACCGTTGATCGGGTCGGCAATATTCACCATTTGCCTGATCGGGGGGCGACCGTCAGCAAACATGATCTGGACATCGTTCTGGTATTTTGGAAGGTATTCCACCCTGATCTTCGTCTGCGGCATCAGGTTCTGCTTCATGCCGTTCAATATCAGATAAAAAGGTTCGCCGTTCTCAGAGAAGATTGAAAGTACACTGTTGTCGTATTGCATGTTGTCGTAGCGATACTGACGATAAGGATTGTTGCCATAGCCGTACCCATAGCCCTGTTGGGCGAAAGTAGCCACAGGTGAAAGGGCAGCAACCAGAAGGAGAGAATAAATGCGTTTCATAAACATGTGTTTGGTGTGCAAGAATAATGAATAATTACTGAAATGTATAAAACAACAACTGTGCCACGCCAGTGGGCACAGTTGTTAATGTTGTCACAAGGAGGTCTGCATTATTAATTACGCGCGGTTTTGAATTCAGAAGTAAAATGGAACTCAATAGAAGGGTTGTTCTGCCTTTCTGTATTCAGGAACCACTCGCTCTGCGCCAGGTACACCAGGTTGCCGTCTTTGTCGTGCATGATATTGTTCTGCTTGAAGCGGGCAAAATCTTCAATTGCTTTTTTGTCGCCTGTTATCCAGCAAGCTTTGTAGAATGACAGCGGCATAAATGCACACGAAGCGCCATATTCCTGCAACAGGCGGTACTGGATCACCTCGAACTGGAGTTCTCCCACACAACCTATGATCTTGCGGTTGCCACCGTGTTGGGTGAACAACTGCGCTACACCTTCGTCTGTAAGCTGCTGAACACCCTTTTCCAATTGTTTGGTCTTCATCGGGTCTTTGTTCACCAGTTCCTTGAAAATCTCAGGCGAGAAAGTAGGGATACCGGTAAACTGCATCAATTCGCCCTCTGTAAGCGTATCGCCAATTTTGAAGTTGCCGGTATCGAACAGGCCCACCACATCGCCGGGGAAAGCTTCTTCGATCACATCTTTTTCGCGCGCCATGAAGGAGTAGGGGTTGCTGAAACGTACGTCCTTGCTCAGGCGGGTATGTTTATAATAGGTGTTGCGCGCAAACCTGCCCGAACACACCCTGAGGAACGCGATGCGGTCGCGATGACGCGGATCGAGGTTGGCGTGTATCTTAAAGATAAAGCCAGTGAATTTGTTCTCGTTCGGCTCCACGTGGCGGGTATCAGTGTCGCGGCCCTGTGGGGGCGGCGCTACTGTAATAAACGTATCCAGCAATTCCTTTACACCGAAATTGTTCACAGCACTACCAAAGAATACCGGCGATACCTTGCCCTCCAGATAGTTGGCCACATTCAGGTCGCCATACACGCCACTCAGCAACTCCACATCCTCGCGCAGCTGGTTGGCATCGCGCTCGCCCACCTTCGCATCCAGCAGCGAATCGTTAATATCTTCGATAGGTACCGTATTCTCTTCAGTCGATTTCTGGTTGGGGGTAAACAGGTTCAGACTGTGGTCGTGAAGGTTGTAAACGCCTTTGAATTCCTTGCCCATATTGATTGGCCAGGAAAGGGGATGCAGGCTCAACTTCAGTTCTTTTTCTATTTCGTCCAGCAGATCGAACGGGAACTTACCATCACGGTCCATCTTGTTCACAAACACAATTATGGGCGTGTCCCTCATTCGGCACACTTCCACCAGTTTGCGCGTCTGTTCTTCCACACCGTTCACACTATCTATCACCAATATTACACTGTCCACGGCGGTAAGCGTGCGGTAGGTGTCCTCGGCAAAGTCTTTGTGACCGGGGGTGTCCAGCAGGTTGATGAGGATATCGTTATACTGAAAGCTCATCACCGATGTTGCCACCGATATACCCCTCTGCCGCTCTATCTCCATAAAGTCGGAGGTGGCGTGTTTTTTTATCTTATTGCTCTTTACGGCGCCTGCCACCTGTATGGCACCTCCGAAAAGCAGGAGCTTCTCGGTAAGCGTGGTCTTACCCGCATCCGGGTGAGAAATGATGGCAAATGTGCGCCGTTGGGCTATTTCTTTTTCGTTCATTGTATGCTAAAAAGTGTGCAAAGGTAAGGTTTTAGGGTGGCAGTTTGTCAGACAACCCGTTTATGGCAGATTGTTGGCTTGTGTCAAAAACTCCCGTTTACAGAAATTTGTGTTGGTTAGGGGCTGTGCCGTCAGGCTACTGTAAATGAATTAGTTAGCGTCGGGGTGATGGGAGTGTTTGCCGAAGAAAACTCCCAAAAAACTCCCATGTGATTGATCGGCTTTATTTGTGCAATTGGCGACAGTGGTAACGAAAATAGCATAAGCCAATCCGCCGCAAAAAACGAGCCATTTATTGACGGTATGACACGATATTCACAGAAAGATATTCACAAATTGCATTTGGTTGGGGCGACAAAATTGAGTTTGTTGGTGATGGGTAACGCGATATTACTACCGCTCCACCACCACCCGCTCCACACTCACTTCATTCTCGGACACAACTCTCAGCAAATAGACTCCTGCCGGCAATGAAGTTACATTTATGGTGTTTGTATCGCACCCGGTCTGCACTGTTTTGCCCTGGAGATTCATTAGCAAAATAGTACTCCTCGCCGGAGCATTAATATGCAGCAATCCCTTTGCGGGGTTGGGATATGCACGCCGTGTATCTAGTGGTTCGTTTTCAATCAGATTAACCGGCGGGGCACAGGGGGTAACCAGTTTTATGTCCATGCCCGGATCGTTGTAGCAGCGCATGGGGCCTATGCAGCCACAGTCTTCCGGTATAACGGCACAGCCCACACAGCTTGGGAAAATGCCACCACCCACTCCGCCTATCCTTTCGGCATAGGCGCCATGCAGGGTGCCGCCACCGCCAAAAGTGGGCATCCGGTCCGATCCGCCCATCACGCTGTCTTCGTTGAGCGAGTAGGTGAAGATGGTCTTCAGATGGGCCGTGTCGTAGGTGATCATCCGCACCGAGTCGACCCGATAACTGAAGTAGGTGGCAGGCAGGGGAGGGTAGCCCACATCGAACCGGGGAATGCGGATCGTGTCGCCTTCGCTGACATTGAAGATATACAACGGTGTGAACTGACCGAACAGTGTATTGTACACAAAAACTGTGTCGCCTGAATTGTAGGTGCAGATGGTTGGAAAGTCGCTTGCCCACGACATAGGCGATTGGTGAGTGATGCGCCTGATGCGCGTGCAGGTGCGCCCGCTTATCACGGTGTCGCCATCGGTATAGCTATGGTAGTAGGCGTCTGTGCCGTTGTTAAACCAATGCGCACCTGGAGGTGCGAAATTTGGCTGAGCTAAAAGGCCCCCGGCCACCATCAACAGAAAATAAAGACAGAGGAGTATAGGTTTCATAAAGTAGATGTTATTACAAATTTACGGTAATTAAATGGTGTCCCAGCTATGTTGCGGTTTTCGAAATTTGCTATTTTTGGGCACGTTGATGCGAAATGGAAACACGTAGTATTCAAGGTGAAAGCAACTTTTTGCCAAAGTGGTTATCGTTGTTCGGGGTTCAGGCGCTGATCCTTACAATGCTCACATTTCTTTTTTACGGCAATACGATCAGCAACGAAAATGCGCTGGACGATGCACTTGTCATTGAACGAAATGCATTCGTGCATAGGGGGCTTGCAGGTATTCCCGATATCCTCACCCACGATACCTATTTCTGTTACTACGATCAGCTGGGTACTTCCAATCAGTTGCAGGGGGGAAGGTACCGGCCGTTGTCTGTTGTTACCTATGCTATAGAGCAGCAGTTTATGGGGGTAGTGCCGGCAGAGGGCGTTGATAGTATCATTACATACGGACTCGGTTTTCAGGCAGAATATCCCTTCGAAAAGAAGTTCATAAGTGAGATGCACACCCGGCACCTTTTTAATGTGGTGTGGTATGCACTGGCCGCTATCGCTGTTCTTGCTTTCCTTCGCGTGGTTGTGTTCAGGGGTAGTCCCATGGTGGCGTTGGTTGCCGCGGTTCTGTTTGTCATTCATCCCGCCCATACCGAGGTGGTGGCCAACGTGAAGAGCCGTGACGAAATATTGTCGATGTTGTTTATTGTGCTCGCGCTTTTGTTTGCCGTTTGGTATAACCGCCGGCGCGGCATTAAGTTGCTGGCAACGTCTATTGTATGTTTTGCTTTGGCCTTGTTGTCAAAAGAGTATGCCATTACGTTGTTGGTGATTCTCCCGCTAACGCTTTTCGTATTCGAGAAGGTGGATGTTCGAAAGGCGGCACTGACCACTTTGCCATTTTTAGTGGTTGCTATCGGGTATGGCGTGTGGCGCCTTCATGTACTGGGCCCGAGAAGTCCGCTATCTGATACTGACATCCAGATCAACCCTTATGCATACGCAAGTGCCGCGCAAAAGTTGGCCACCGAGATAAGTACCTCGCTCAGATACCTGAAGTTACTGGTGTGGCCCCATCCGCTTTCATCCGACTATTCCTACGCCCAGATACCGTACACCGATTTTGCAGACCCGGTGGTATGGTTGTCCTTACTGGTACATATTTCGCTTGCTGTGGGAGTGGTAGTGTTTGCTATCAGGCGGCACTTACTGGCATTCGCCCTATCGTTTTACCTGCTCAATCTCCTGCTGGTCAATAACTTCCTGTTCGATATAGGCGCAACAATGGGCGAGCGATTGATATTCCATTCTTCATTGGGTTTTGTTATCGCGGTGGCGTGGGGCGCTGCCGTGGTCGTAAGAAGGTACAATGTGTCGTCAGGTTTTGTGGCAGCATTGTTGCCGCTGGTTACTCTTGCCGCGGGGTACAAGACCACTGCCCGCAACCGCGACTGGAAGAATAACGGAACTCTATTTCTAAAAGATATAGAGGCATCGCCCAATAGTTTTCTTGTAAACCTCAATGTAGCCACTATCCTCTGCAATCGCACCGATTACGAGCCGGATTCCGCCCGCCGCAGGGCCGATCTGGAACGGGCAATACCTTTGTTTGACAAGGTGATAGGCATGCAGGAGAACTTTGTCTTGGGGTATATGAACAGGGCCATTGCATACCTTAAGCTGGGAGTGCCCGACAAGATGGAAGCAGATCTTGATGCAGTGCGGCGCATCTATCCTATCTATCCGCAACTGTTGCCGATGTACTACCGTGCCGCGCAGCTGTATCTGGCCAAACAGAACGCCGGCAGTGCTAAGCGGGTAGTGCAGAAAGGCTTGCAGCTCAATCCAAATGATATTGATTTTAAAAGGCTTGGTTCGGCTCTTGATAGCACGAACGTAAACGTAGATTCGCTGAGAATTATCCCGAAGTGAGCAATGTCGTAGCCTGTTCTGAATTTTTACGGCATAATATTTGCTGCTTATGTCTTGCTAACTTTACATCGTTTCTAACGCTATCTTTTTCTTTTATGAAAAAAACACTTACCCTATTGTTGCTGCTTTGCGGCAGCCTTTATGTACCTGCACAGGTGCCCTTTCCTTCTTATAATGCGGTTTGGTCATACCGGCACGGCAATGGCGAGGCAATGCCCGATTACGTGATCGTTGGTACCCGAACTGATGATACAGTGTTCGGGGGCAATACCTATCACAAACTTTATATTTCCTCTAATGATATGGTGCTCGATCCCGCCGAGTATATAGGAGGTATCCGCGAGGGTGTGGGCGGACAGGTCTATTATATAAATGCTTCCGGAACAACAGAGAGATTGTTATACGACTTCTCTCTTTCGGTGGGCGATACCATCTTCACCGCACCGGGCGGGTCGGCCGAGGGCGTGGTGTTTAATGTAGATACTGTAACCATAGCAAGTGTGGCCAGGCGCCGGCTTTCGTTCCGGTATCTTACCGCTTCCGTAGCGTCTGGCGGAACGTGGATAGAGGGCATCGGCAATAGCGGCCTCGGTGGGTTCTTCGGGTCGCCCCTTGCTCAGCCTACATGCGACTGCGCCAATAATACCGTTTGCCTCACTGTGGCCGGTAGCGAGAAATACCACAACGCATCTTATGCTGCTCTCGATTGCGATAACATCATTTCAGTATCACAGGTGGCTGATGCTAAAGTCGATGGCGCATACGTTTCACTTAATCCCAATCCTGTTACCGGAGCGGGATCATTGCAGATAGCCCCTGCGTCAGATTTTGACAATGTGGTTATTACAGATGCGGTAGGTCGTGTGGTAGCCCGCATGGTGGTGCCGGCTGATGGACTAGTGACTATTAGTGCCGCTACAATGGTGCCGGGCATGTATATCTACCACCTGTCAGGACACACTACGCATACGTTCACCGGTCGTTTTGTGGTTGAATAAACTACTATTCTGCCGCTGTTGGAATCACTTTTCTGCGTGACAGGAAGGAGTAGATCACCGGCACTATGAACAGTGATAGTATCAGTGAGAACATCACCCCGCCCACTATTACCAGTCCCAGAGATTTGCGGCTGGTGGAGGCTGCTCCCAATGACAATGCTATCGGTAGCGCGCCGAACGCCATGGCGAGACTCGTCATCAGGATAGGTCGCATGCGTAACGCAGATGCGGTGATTGCCGCGTCAAGTTTTGAAGCGCCCTTTTCCCGCAGATTGTTTGCGTACTCCACAATAAGGATGCCATTTTTGGTCACCAGTCCTATCAGCATGATCATGCCGATCTGAGAGAAGATGTTCATGGTTTGGTCGTAATACGACAGCGTGAGCACAGCACCCGCAAGTGCCAGCGGCACAGTGAGCATGATGATGAGCGGATCCATAAAGCTATCGAACTGAGCCGCCAGAATGAGGTAGATAAGCACTAACGCCAGCAAAAATGCGAATGATGTATTCGATGAGCTTTCGGCATAGTCTTGCGACGCTCCCGACAATGAATAGCTGAAACTCTCGTCGATAATTTTTTCGTTTTGCAGCTTCTCGTAAATACGTTTCATCGCGTCTATTCCGTCGCCTATTGTTTTGCCCTGGGCCAGATTGGCCGATATGGTTGCCGATTTGTAGCGGTTGTAGTGATAGATCTGCGAAGGGCTGGTCGACTCGGTTAACTGCACCACATTGTCTATAGATACCATCGCTCCGTTGCGCCCACGCACATAATATTGTGCAAGATCTACCGGCGCGTCTCGGCTGGCCCGGTTCACCTGTCCTATCACCTGATACTGTTTGCCGCTCATGGTAAAGTAGCCAAGTCGCCCGTTACTTAACGCAAACTGAAGCGTTTGCGAAATGTCGCTGATAGCGATACCCATGTCCGATGCTTTCGCGCGGTCTATGTTCACTGCCAGTTCGGGTTTGTTGAATTTCAGATCCACATCCACTCCCTGAAAGGTTTTGTCGGCAGTGGCCTCGTCCATAAAGCGGGGGAGTACCTTCTGCAATTTGGCGAAGTCTATATTCTGCAACACAAACGCAACCGGTAGCGCGCTACCCGTCCTCTTTACAGAGATGGTCTGTTCCTGTATCGGGAATGCCTTGCCGAAGTTGTTCTTTGACAACGTCTTGCCCAGCGACTGTACTATCTCGTCCTGACTGCGGTTGCGGAACTCAGGGTCTACCAGTTTTATGTTGGCCATGCCCGAGTTGATGGATCCGTTAGAGAATCCCGGAGCGGTAATAGAAAGTGCCACTTGCTTCTCAGGCACACTGTCCATCACTATGTTCACCAGTTGGTCTATATAGCGGTCCATGGCATCATATGATGTGCCTTCCGGTGCGCTTACCTGCAGTCTGAATCGGCTGCGGTCTTCCAGCGGTGCCAGTTCGCTGGGCAGTTGTTTGCCCAATACCCATATAAGTATAAAGGAAACGACAATGCCGGTCACACCCAGCCATCTGTTCCGCATGATCCACTCAAGGGCACTGCGGTATCCGTTCTCAAGGCCAACAAAGAAAGGTTCTGTTGCGGTATAGAAACGTGATGGTTTGTGTTCTTTGCGGGTCATCAGTACGTTCAGTACCGGAGTGAGCGTAAGCGATACGAAGGCTGAAATAAGAACAGCTCCGGCCACCACTACGCCGAACTCCCGGAATAGCCTGCCCGTGAAACCCTGCAGGAATATGATGGGGAGGAATACCACCGCCAATGTGATGGACGTGGAGATGACCGCGAAGTAGATCTCCTCACTTCCTTCTTTGGCGGCCCTGTGTTTGTCCATGCCTTCTTCCAGCTTTCTGAAGATGTTTTCCGTTACCACGATGCCGTCGTCTACCACCAGTCCCGTTGCTAGCACTATTGCCAGCAGGCTCAGGATGTTGATAGTGAATCCCATCATATACATGATAAAGAAGGCCCCTATCAAGCTCACAGGAATGTCTATGAGCGGACGGAAGGCGATAAGCCAGTCGCGGAAGAAGAGGTAAATGATGATGATGACCAGCAGGAAAGAGATAAGTAGTGTCTCTTCTACTTCGCTTATCGACTTTTTGATAAAGGTGGTGGTATCCATAGCTATGTCCACCTTTATGTCGGCCGGGATGTCTTTCTTCAGTTGGTCGTAGCGCTTATAGAACTCATCAGCAATAGCCACATAGTTCGATCCGGGCTGTGGGATCAGGGCAAGCGCCACCATCGGTATCCCGCTTTCTTTCAGTTGCGTCTCTTCGTTGGTCGCGCCTAATACTGCCTCTCCTATGTCGTTCAGGTGAATGTCTGTGCTATCCACATTCTTCACAATAAGATGATTGAAGTCGTCCTCTGTATAGAGGCGACCCATGGTGCGCACGGCCAGTTCGGTGCTGTTGCCTGCAAGTTTTCCCGAGGGTAGCTCCACATTCTGGCGTGCCAGTGCTGCCTGTACATCCTGAAAGGTGATGCCATAAGCGGCCATCTTCAACGGGTCCAGCCATAGGCGCATCGCATACAATTTCTCGCCCCATACCTGTATCGAGCTCACTCCCGGAATGGTCTGCAGTCTTTCCAGCAGTACATTCTCGGCATAGTCGGTCAGCTGCATCGGGTTACGGTTCATGCTCTGCACAGTCATGGATATGATGGGCATGCTGCTTGCGTCCGACTTTGTTACTACCGGAGGGCCGTCTATGTCCTGAGGCAGGCCCTTTATTGCCTGAGATACTTTGTCGCGTACGTCATTAGCAGCCGCTTCCAGATCCACACTCAGGTCAAATTCTACACTTATGCTACTGGTGCCCTGCAAGCTGGTTGAAGATATATTTTTAATGCCCGCAATTCCATTGATTGATTTTTCCAACGGCTCGGTGATCTGAGATTCAATTACGTCGGGGTTAGCGCCGGAGTAGGTGGTTTTCACGTTGATGATCGGCGGGTCAATAGATGGGTAGTCGCGCACACCCAATGTCTTGAATCCTATTGCACCGAATACAACAATGATGATGTTGAGGACAATAGCGAGTACGGGCCGGCGCAGGGAAAGTGAAGGAAGACTCATGACAGGTCAAATTTAGGCTATTTGACAGCAACCTCCGCTGATGTGCCTATTGGTACAGTATATGTCCCTGTATGATAAATATGATCGCCTGTAAAAAGAAACACCGGCCATAGAGCCGGTGTTTCCACATTATTTGAGTAGAAAATTTGATTAAAGGTGGATAGCTTCGCCAAGAGCCACTTCTACGGCATCCTTCACGCCCTCGCTCATAGTAGGGTGCGGGTGAATGCTGTCGAGAACTTCCTGCCATGTAGTTTCCAGTTTGCGGGCAACTACTGTTTCGGCGATCATTTCAGTAACGTTGTATCCGATCATGTGTGTACCCAACCACTCACCGTATTTAGCGTCAAATACCACTTTTACAAATCCTTCGTTTGCGCCCGCGGCTGTAGCCTTACCCGATGCAGAGAATGGGAATTTGCCCACCTTTACTTCGTAGCCGGCGTCTTTTGCCTGCTTTTCTGTAAGACCTACGCTTGCAATCTCAGGCGAGCAGTATGTGCAGCCCGGTACGTTGCCGTAGTCCAGCGCTTCAGGTGCGTGTTTGTATTTTCCGTCTTTGTTGGCAATTGCCTCCACACAGATGATAGCTTCTTTTGAAGCTACGTGTGCCAATGCCTGACCCGGAGTGATATCGCCGATAGCGTAAATGCCATCCACGTTTGTTTTGTAGTATTTGTCTACCAGCACACGGCCTTTGTCGGTTTTGATGTTCAGCGCTTCCAGACCAATGTTCTCGATATTGGCAGCTACACCCACAGCACTCAGTACCACGTCTGCTTCCAGCACCATATCGCCGGTAGCTGTTTTTACGGTAGCCTTAACACCTGCACCGCTTGTGTCCACTTTTTCTACAGAAGCGTTGGTCATAACGGTTATGCCCTTCTTCTTAAAGCTCTTTTCCAGTTCTTTCGAAACGTCTTCGTCTTCAACCGGAACGATGCGAGGCATAAATTCAACAATAGTCACTTTTGTGCCGATGCTGTTGTAGAAGTAAGCGAACTCAACGCCTATCGCACCCGAACCAACAACGATCATTGTTTTTGGTTGTTCAGGCAGCACCATTGCTTCGCGGTATCCTATCACCTTTTTGCCATCTATCGGCAGGTTAGGCAGTTGGCGGCTACGCGCGCCTGTTGCCAGGATCACGTGTTTTGCCTGATGAGCGGTAACCTTGCCGTCAGCACCGGTCACTTCCACTTCTTTCTTAGCGTTCAGTTTACCGTAGCCCATTATCACATCTATCTTGTTCTTCTTCATGAGGAACGCGATACCCTTACTCATTTTGTCAGCAACACCACGGCTACGTTTTACTACCGCACCGAAATCGGCCTTGAAGTCGGTTGCAACCAGACCGTAGTCTGCCGCATGTGTGAATTGTTCAAATACACTCGCCGATTTCAGCAATGCCTTGGTAGGGATACAACCCCAGTTGAGGCAAATGCCGCCCATGCTTTCTTTTTCTATGATAGCTGTTTTGTAACCCAGCTGAGATGCGCGGATTGCTGCTACATATCCTCCGGGGCCACTTCCTATTACGATCACGTCGTATGCCATAAGATCAGTTTATTGTTTGGTAAGAATTTTGTTTCTAATAAGAGTGGCAAATGTAATAAAATTCGAGACAGTTCCTGCGGTGCTTTGTTGTAAAATAATGATGTTCTTGCCCTGTTGGGTGCATTTTGAAGTCATTTAATTCCTATTTTTAGCGTTCAACCTTATGAATAAATATATACTTTGTTTCTTAATGTTCCCTCTTTTGGGAATGTCTGCTATTACCCGTTCTCAAACCGATACCGCCATTGGCCTCATAGAAGCAGGCAAGTACGGCAACGACCATCTTGCATTGGCTGCCGTCCTCACTTTCGATCAGAAGACAGAGCGGCAAAAGGCGAATGCTATATATAACTGGGTCACGCACAATATAGCTTACGATGTAGAGGCGCTCCGCAAGTTCCCGAAGCGCCCCGACGATCTGGCGGGGCATACCCTGCGCACCCGCAAGGCAGTTTGCGACGGATACGCTGAATTGTACACGCAGCTGTGCCGCGATGCCGGCCTGCAGGCAGCATGTATTGAAGGGTACGCCAAAGACTGGTTGTTTGACAATGGCGACGAACTGTACATCCCCCGACACCGGTGGAGTGCGGTGCGCATTGCCGGCAAGTGGGAACTGGTGGATCCTACGTGGGGGGCAGGCAACATCTACCAGAAGCGCAGTTTCTTCCGGTGGTTGATAGCAAAGGTATTCCACAAGGGTAAGTCGAGCCCGAGGAACCTGAGGTTCAGATACAAATACGATCCTCAGTACTTTGCCCAGAACCCAGAGGAGTTCCGTTTGAGGCATCTTCCGTCAGATCCGTTGTGGCAACTCACCGATAGTACGATGCCGCTGCAGGTATTTGAGGCGGGTGACAGTGCCGTGAGGGCATTTAACGTGTGCTGCTCCAACCCCCGCCAGTCAGATCCGGCGCTGGACAAGATAGCGACCTACGACGATAGGCAACAGCTATTTGAGATGGCCGACAGGGCGTATGCTTACAACAAGCGCTATTCGACGGTGATGGCGCTGAAGGGTACAGCCCGTGCCGAGTCTATGATAGAAAAGGTGCTTACCGACACCACTATTCAGCACCCCGATCTGATGGTGAAGGACGCTAATAACGATCTGAAGCGATCGCTGGAGTACCTGCGCGAACAGAAGAAGTCGTTCCCCACCGAGTATAACAAGTTGAAGCAGAAGAACAAGGCAAAGAGCGTAGAGGCGAAGCAGCAGATAAGGGCGGTGCGCACCAACGACAAGCGCATCATTGCCCAATCGAAGAAGCGCGCCAAGTCGGGGGAGGCGAAGAGTAGCCGTACCCGCAAAAAGCTGGCCACGGTGCGCCGCAGGGCATCAGGCCTTGATACATCAGCCATCCGCAACATTGAGTCTGCGGCGGCCCGGAAGGGAGGTGCAGATGTGAGCGCCATCCGCGATTCTATTGATGCGCGGAATGTGCGTATAGCAGCCTCGACGCTGCAATTGGCCAAGGATGAGGTAGTAATCCGCGATGCCATAGTTGCCAGTGCCTTATTGCTTGATACACTGGGCAAGTCTATGGTAGTGGAAGACTCCCTGCTGCGTCGTGAGGCTATCGAGCGTATGGGAATGCACGATAGCTATGACGATGAGGTGAAGCATTTCAACCGACTGTTCAAGCAGCAGAAGTACACTGTTACGGACACCCTGCTTGATGACTACTTTACCGCCTACGACACTATAGTGGCCCGCATGGGCAGGCTGCATACTGCGCGGGTGGCTTTGCTGGACCTCCACAAGGCCAATGTGCGAGGCTACGAGCAGTACAAGAAACGTTCCGGTTCCGACCCGCAACTGCCCGCGCTCTATGCATCTTCAGTTACCGCCTACCGGGAGGCTATTGACTCGACCAACCTGAGCATGAACCTGTTCCTCTCTTACGTGGCGAAGAACAAAAAGCTGTTTGCCGGTCTGACCAAGATGGCAAAACGACAAATACGCATTGCCGATTATATGGAGCAGGCCGAGAAGGCACGAGAGCAGCTTGAGGCCGGTAGTGTTGCCCGCAAGAAGGCGTTTGACATGAAGGAGAACGAAAAGCAGAAGCAAACAACCCAACGTGCCATAAAAATGCTGCAGCGCGCCATAGACAAAATGGAACGGTAGGGTCTATCCTCAGCGGATATCTGTTTTCCTTCGTTCGGTGTTCTCTACCCAAAGGCGGTCCATTGATGCTACATGCTCGCCGAAGAGCAGGTTGCGCAGGTCTTCCTGAAGCAGGGGTTTTTCGAAGAAGCCTGAAACCAACGGGTTGGAGTAGGCTTTTAGCTTGTCGGCAGTGTTTATAGAAGATGACAGAACATATATTCGTACGTTGGTGGGGAGTTTTCCGGATGTTGCGCTTGCGATCACGTCAAGCACTTCCCAGCCGTTCATGTCGGGCATATTTATATCCAGGAATATGATGGTGCGTTGTGTCGCATTTGCCACCAGTGTCAAAATATCGTTTATTTCCCTCGCCGGTTTTGAAAAGCATGATATTTGCGCGCCTTTGTCGATACTACGCATCATCAATGAAGTAAGCGTAAGTACTATCTGGTCATCGTCAATGACCACTAGTCGAAGATCGTTTGAAGGAGTATCTGTCATCTGAGGTCATTTAAGTAGATGTGAATAACTGTTCCGGAACCCGGTGTGGAGTTTATATCGATGGTAGCCCGCAGGATGCCCGCCTGTTTTTTCGAAGCCGGTAGGCCTTTGTGATCGGTTTCGTTTTGGCTGTGGTACATCTGGAATAGCTCCATAGTCAGCTTGCCGTAGGTGTTCATGTCAACGCCCGCTCCGTTATCGCGCATGGTAACGTCAATTCCTTCAGGGTATCTTTCACTTTTAATTCCGATTGTAAGTTTCTGTCCCTTCCTTTTCTGGCGGACGTTTGTGGCCAGTATGTGGTGAAACAGGTTGTAGAGATACTTTGGTACTGTGTGGATCTCTGCGGCACCCGAGAAATCATGAATTATCTCAAGTCCATCAGGCCCTGTTTCTTTATGTAGCGGTATCTGCACGTCTTCTATCAGGTCATTGAACCGCACGAGTTCTACGGATTGGGCCTGTACCGGAGCCAGCACGTCATTCAGGTCTCTCACTACATCGTCTATCTTCTTTGTTGCATCGGCAAGACCCTCCAATAGAATTCTGCCGTTGTCGTCGGTTGCGTCCAGGTTGCCGGCTATCCAGTTGGTTACAGCCATCACCGTGGTGACCGGTGCCCTCAGCTGGTGCGAGATGATCTGGGAAAACCGCTCCAGTTTCAGATTCCGTTCTGACAGGTCAGCAATGTAATTTCTGCGTTCCGCATCGGCTGATCTGAAATGTGTGGTCTCGAACAAGATGCCAAGGATCTCATGTTCGCCACCGTTATTGGGTTGAAACAGGCACTTCGTTACATCGAAATAACGCGTGTTGCCTGCATTGTCAATGATATTTACGTCTACCTGCGTTGCGGTTTTGCCCGATGATACCAGTTTTCGGTCTGTTTCGGTGATCTGCCCCCAGTCTCTAATATTGCTACGTACACTGTCCCAGTTGGCTTGCTGCAATTGTTGCAACGACCTGAATCCCCATAACGAGTAATAGAATTTATTGGCATAAGAGAATCTGTTATCCACGGTCTTAATGAAAATGCCGATCGGTAAATGATCCAATGCCTGAAGCAAATTTTCCCTTGTCTTGGAAAACTGCTGAATGCGTGTATCGAGATCCCGGAAAATGGTGTGCGCTTCTTGTTCTGAGGCGCGGATATTGTCCTGTGTCAGTTTTGATTCGGTAATATCGATAACTGTACCGGTGCGCATAATGCGGCCATCTTCGAGGTAGTTCGGACTGCTGTTTGCCTGAACCCACCTTAGCCGGCCATCGCTGTGGATAACTCTGAATGGTACTGATATAGCAATACCTTCTTTGTTCGAGTGAGCAATGGTATCCCGGTAGCGCTGCATATCATCGGGGTGAATGTTTTTTAGTACCTGCCCGCCCATTTTGTAAGCGTCTTCCGCACTGAATCCCCAGATATCCTCTGCTTTGCCGCTCACGTAGGTGAAGCGAATGCTGCCATCGGGTTCTGCGATGTACTGAAATATGATGCCCGGCAGTTCCGATACGACTTCCATAATCTCCCGAGGTCGTTTGGAATTGCTGTAAAATTGTATGTGTTTATTATTGGGCATTTCGGCAAAACTATATACGCCATCGCAGTGTTAGGCTACTATTGTTAGCGGTTTGCAATTGTTTTTCCATTAAAATACTGAGGTTGTTAGTGGGGTTAGTAGGCTGATCACGCAGGGGGGGCGTGGTGCCGTCAGAACGGGTTTTCCTGAGGTGTGACGGGTTTTATTTAACTAATGTTCTTCGGTTTGTTTTCTATTTGTTGTGAATCTGGTGGTTGGTATTGATAATCAATGGTTTGGGCGAAAGTAGCGAAGAAAAACTGCGCAAAAACTGCGCACTTACTTCCCACTCGCTTCCCAAAAACTTCCCACCTGCTTCCCATCCGAATGCTGTCGGGAGCACTGCATCGTCCTGAAATAGGTTTACACGTTGGT
>JACSRV010000111.1 GCA_014879545.1 Chitinophagaceae bacterium
ATATAATATTATTGTATGGTAGTATTGGGAGGCACCTCTTTTATGCAATTCCTGTTATCCACAGTTTGTGTAAATCATTTTCAAAAACGGTTTTTTTTCCTGTCTACATTTGTTTGGTATCGGTGCTGTTTTTGGCAGGTATTCAATCAGACATAGACTTAAGAAAAACTTAACAGAAAGTTTGTTGGGTGTTGTGAAAGTAAGGACCGGTAGGCATTTGAGCCGATTAGTGAAGATGAAAACCGGGTTGTTCGATGATTGGAAAGCGAGGTTTACGCAGGGAACCCTAACCCAGGTTTAAGTAAATGCAATAAAAAGATGACTATGCAGGATGAGTTACTATTAAGGGAGAATAAAGACCGCTTTGTTTTGTTGCCCATCAATTACCCAAAGGTGTGGGAACTGTACAAGAAACACGAAGCGAGTTTTTGGACAGCAGAGGAGATAGATCTTGGTGATGATCTGAAGCATTGGGAGAATCTCAATGACGGAGAGCGTCACTTCATCTCGCACGTGCTTGCATTTTTTGCAGCAAGTGACGGCATCGTAAATGAAAATCTGGCAGTGAACTTCATGAGAGAGGTTCAGTTGCCTGAAGCAAGATGTTTCTATGGATTTCAGATCATGATGGAGAACATCCATTCTGAAACATACGCATTGTTGATAGATACCTACATAAAGGATACGAAGGAAAAGAACAGGCTGTTTCACGCAATAGAAACGGTGCCGGGTGTGGGGCGTAAGGCAGAGTGGGCGCTGAGGTGGATAGAGAACGGTACGTTTGCCGAGCGCCTTGTTGCATTTGCCGCGGTTGAAGGCATTTTCTTCAGCGGTAGCTTCTGCTCGATTTTCTGGTTGAAGAAGCGCGGGCTTATGCCTGGTCTTACTTTCAGTAACGAGTTGATCAGCAGGGACGAGGGGCTGCATTGTGAATTTGCATGTCTGCTGTACAGTATGCTGAAGAACAAGCTATCTCAGCAGCAGGTTTACGACATTATTTGCGAAGCGGTGACTATTGAGAAGCAATTTATAAGCGAGGCGATACCTGTGGACCTGATAGGAATGAATGCCAAATTGATGCAGCAATACATCGAGTTCGTAGCGGACCGTTGGATAGCTGAATTGGGATACGCGAAGGTCTACAACACGAGCAATCCTTTTGACTTTATGGAGATGATCTCTCTGCAGGGTAAAACAAATTTCTTTGAAAAACGTGTAGGTGACTACCAGAAAGCGGGAGTGATAGCGGGTTCTGCGTCGCAGAGTTTTTCTCTCGATGAAGATTTTTAAGGGAAAGAATACTATTAATACGAACACACACTAACTCATAATAATATTTCTATATGTACGTAATAAAGAGGAACGGGAAGCAGGAAAGCGTAAAGTTTGATAAGATCACGGCACGCATTGAGAAATTGTCGTACAGCCTGAACAGGGCGGTGAACGTGATAGACGTGGCGAAGAAAGTGATAGAGGGGATCTATGACGGGGTGACGACAACAGAATTGGATAATCTGGCTGCGGAAACGGCTGCGTCGCTCACTATCAAACATCCCGACTACGCTTTGCTGGCAAGTCGTATTGCCATCAGCAACCTTCACAAGAACACTATTAAGTCGTTTTCTGAAACGATGCGTTTGTTGTATAACTACACAGACGAAACAAACGGAAGGAAGATGCCATTGTTGGCGGATGACGTTGCTGAGATCATTGAAGCAAATGCAGAGTTGCTGGACAGTTCTATCATTTATGATCGTGATTTCGGATTTGATTATTTCGGTTTCAAGACACTGGAAAAGTCTTATCTGCTGCGCATTAATGGTAAGATCATGGAGCGCCCGCAACACATGTACATGCGTGTGGCTATCGGTATTCACAAAAATGACATCAAGAGTGCAATAGAAACATACAACCTGATGAGCGAGCGTTGGTTCACACATGCGACACCAACATTGTTCAACGCAGGTACTCCAAAACCACAGATGTCGTCATGCTTCCTCTTGACCATGAAGGATGACAGCATAGATGGTATCTACGATACACTGAAGCAGACCGCTAAGATATCGCAGAGTGCCGGTGGTATAGGATTGGCTATTCACAATGTGCGAGCTACCGGTAGCTACATAGGTGGCACTAACGGTACGAGTAATGGTTTGATTCCGATGCTGCGCGTGTTCAATGACACTGCACGCTATGTAGATCAGGGTGGGGGAAAGAGAAAGGGTGCATTCGCAATATACCTGGAGCCATGGCATGCTGATATCTTCGATTTCCTCGACATCAGGAAGAATCATGGTAAAGAAGAATTAAGAGCGCGTGACCTGTTCAATGCGTTGTGGATACCTGATCTTTTCATGAAGCGCGTTGAAGAAAATGGTACATGGAGTTTGTTCTGTCCCAACGAAGCGCCGGGCTTATCGGAGTGTCACAGTGCCGAGTTTGAAGCATTGTATGCAAAGTATGAAGCTGATGGCAGGGCAAGAAAAACTATTAAGGCACAAGACCTTTGGTTTGCCATTCTGGAGGCTCAGATCGAAACAGGTACACCTTACCTGCTCTACAAAGACGCTGCAAACGCGAAGAGCAATCAGCAGAACCTTGGTACGATCAAAAGCAGTAACCTGTGTACTGAGATCATAGAATACACAAGCCCTGACGAGGTAGCGGTATGTAACCTTGCTTCCATCGCATTGCCAAGATTTGTGCAGGACGGCAAGTTCAACTTCGATAAATTGTATGAAGTTACCTACCACATAACTTGCAACCTGAACAAGATCATTGACAATAACTATTATCCTGTTGAAGAGGCTCGTAATTCAAACCTTCGCCACCGTCCGATAGGTCTGGGTGTTCAGGGGCTTGCTGACGTTTTCATACTTATGCGTTTGCCATTCGAGAGCGACATGGCGAAACTGCTCAATAAGAATATCTTCGAGACAGTTTACTATGCATCAATGACCGCCAGTAAGGATATCGCAAAGGTTGAAGGTCACTACGAGACTTTCCACGGTTCGCCATTGTCGCAAGGCAAATTCCAGTTCGATCTGTGGAATGTGAAGCCATCGGACAGGTATGACTGGGACGCGTTGAGAGCGGAAATTATGGAGCATGGTGTAAGGAACTCGCTCCTGGTTGCTCCGATGCCGACAGCGTCAACTTCGCAGATACTTGGTAACAACGAGTGTTTTGAACCATATACTTCAAACATCTATACCCGTCGCGTATTGAGTGGTGAATTCATCATAGTGAACAAACACCTCCTGAAAGATCTGGCGGAGCTGGGACTGTGGAACAACACGATGAAGAATGCCATCATCAAAGCAAATGGTTCTATTCAGCACATAGACGAGATACCTGCTAACATCAAAGAACTGTATAAGACAGTTTGGGAGATAAAGCAGCGTAACCTGATCGATATGGCTGCCGACAGGGGGGCATATATCTGCCAATCACAGTCTCTGAACCTGTTTGTGGATAGTCCAACGATGTCGAAACTCACATCTATGCACTTCTATGCATGGAAGAAAGGGTTAAAGACCGGCATGTATTATCTGCGCACTCAGGCGGCAACTCAGGCAGTGCAATTTACTGTAGAGAAGCAGGCAAGTCAGGAAATTGAACCGGTGATACCGACAGCAGAAACTAAGGTTGCTGAAAATGACTCTGATGAGATAACAACAGAGTTTACCGGGCCCACTTGTAGAATGGAAGATGGTTGCATTACATGTAGCTCATAGTTTTTCACGAAATATTTTAGATGTGGTTAGGGGGCGCACAGGCATGTGTGCCCCCTTTTTTTGTGTGGCTACATAACGAAATAAACGTTTGTATATTATTTTGGATAATGTTGTAACAAAATGCGTACATTTCCGATATACCACTATAAAATCTCCAGAAATGTTACAGATCAGCAATCTATCAAAGACCTATCCCAACGGTGTACAGGCATTAAAAGACGTTACATTGGACATATCTAACGGTATGTTCGGGCTGTTGGGACCCAATGGTGCCGGAAAAAGTTCACTAATGAGAACCATTGCAACCTTGCAGGATGCAGACAGTGGGTCAATTGTTTTTGACGGGATAGATGTTTTGACAAACAAGCAGGAACTCAGGAAGACACTTGGATATCTGCCTCAGGAATTTGGTGTGTACCCCAAGGTGTCGGCAGAGGAAATGCTACATTATATAGCGAGATTGAAGGGTGTAAATAATGACAAAGAAAGAAATGAACTGGTGAAGGCATTGCTGGAGCAGGTGAATCTTTATAATCACAGGTCGAAATTTTTGGCAGGTTATTCAGGAGGGATGAAACAGCGTTTTGGAATTGCGCAGGCGTTGATAGGAAATCCGAGGTTGATAATAGTAGATGAACCGACTGCAGGACTGGACCCTGCAGAACGTCTGAGGTTTAATAACCTTTTGAGTGAGATCGGAGAGAATATAGTAGTGATCCTTTCTACCCACATAGTAGATGATGTGAGTGAGTTGTGTAATGACATGGCAATTATTGCAGGTGGTAGGGTCGTGAAAAGGGGCAACCCGGAGGGACTGCTGAATGAATACCAGGGTAAAATATGGAGCAAACGCGTTGCGAAGGACGAGGTTGCGCACTATCAGCAAAATTATCAGCTGGTATTATCGAAGCTCTCCGGCGGGAAAATGGTAGTACATATTTACAGTGAAGTTGACCCCGGTAATGGATTTGAGAGGGAAAGGGCGACGCTGGAGGATATCTATTTCGCAAATATTTCATAGGTATAGCGCAGTTGCTGCAACAATCATTTTATCACTAAACATTCCAGATCCATAATATTTTATGTTCGGTTCAATATTCACTTTTGAAGTGAGGAGACTATTGCGTTCTCTTTCAACTTATGTTTACTTTTTTGTACTGCTTGCGGTAACATTTCTGGTGGCATTGATGGCAGGTGGCGCCTTTCCTGATGTTAAGTTCGATACGGGGGGCGACAAAGTTTTCGCGAATTCACCATTGGTTATTGACGCGTTTTTCGGTCAGATCAATAACTATATAGGGTTGATCATATTGGTGGCCATGGTGGGTAATGCTGTCCTGAAGGACTTTAAGTACAATACCTATTCTATGATATTCACCACACCGGTATCTCGTTTGAGTTATCTGAGCGGGCGATTTTCGGCGTCCATGCTGGTGACCCTTCTTGTGTTGTCGGCGCCTGCTTTTGGTATGATGCTGGGGTATGCAATGCCAATGGTCAATGCTGACAGAATAGGTGATTTTGCACTGGCACCCTATGTAACGAGCTATCTGTATACCGTAATACCGAACGCTATAGTTTTCGGAACGATATTTTTTGCCGTGAGCCTTATTTCACGCGACATTTTCGTGATATGGCTTTCGCTTATTGTATTTTTTGTAGCTAATGGTGTAGCGGGTTCGTTTTTCGGCACATTGGATCATCAATCGGTTGCCGCACTCGCTGATCCGATGGGGAACTTTGCTAAACGGACCATTACTAAATATTGGTCGACCTGGGAGAAAAACCATTTGTTGTTGCCATTGAAGGGCTATTTTCTCTACAACAGGTTGTTGTGGCTGGGAATCGCGTCCGGCATTTGGACGATAGGTTACAGGTACTTTTCTTTCTCAGCTGCGCCGAGGAGGATATCATTCAGGAAACCGGTAGCGGCTGAGCCGTCCAAAGTATCGTTCATTCCGTCTATGTTCAGAAGAGATTCTCTGCCGGTGGTGCATCGTTCGTTTGGTACAGGTGCACTAATGGGGAACCTGTGGGGCCTTGCCAAGAATGAATGTTTGACCCTGCTGAGGAATGTGTACTTCCGGATCATCCTGCTGTTTGGTATGCTACTGCTTTTTCTGGTATCGATGCAGATGGGGCAGATATATGAAACAACAACCTTGCCTGTTACCTACCAGGTTGTTGAGAGTTTTGGTGGAACGTTCACTTTGTTTATCGTGATACTGACGATATTGTTTGGCGGAGAATTGGTTTGGCGGGAACGTGAATTCAGGATGAGCAATATCACCGATGCGCTACCTGTGCCTAACTGGGCATTCTATACCAGCAAAATGTTCGGTCTGATTTTTATGCAAGTGATTCTAGTGGGTATTATTATGTTATGCGGTATCCTTGTGCAGTTATCTAAAGGCTATACCAACATAGAGCCCCTGTTGTATGTCCGGTATCTGCTGGGTATCGTGTTGCCTGATATGGTGTTTCTCGCTATCCTGTCTGTTTTTGTTCAGACGTTGGTAAGGAACAAATATCTTGGTTACTTCATCGTGGCACTATTCTATTTCTGGAATTCTGTTTTTGCGCCATTAGTCCTTAAACACAATCTTCTTGTTTTCTCTTCTAATCCGGCTGTAGTTTATTCAGATATGAACGGATTCGGACATAGTGTGTGGCCCTATTTTGTGTTCAAATTGTACTGGGGTGCATTCTGCCTGGGTCTGGCAGGTTTATCAAGTCTGTTGTGGGCGCGTGGAACAGAGAGGAGTCTTAAGCTGCGCATAACGGAGGCATTGACCAGTGTTAATATAAGATCGTGGGGGCTTGTTACCGGAAGTTTTGTAGTCTTTGTTGTTTGCGGCGGTTTTATTTACTACAATACTAATGTTCTGAATGACTTTAAGACAAACACGGAGCAGGAAAAAGAGCAGGTTGCCTACGAGAAGTCTTACAGGAAATACAAAGGGATACCGCAACCTAAGATATCTGATGTGAAACTTTTTCTGGATCTGTATCCGTCTAAAAGGGCATTACACGTAAAGGGTAGTTATGTGCTGGTGAATAAAACCAATACCCAGATAGACTCGGTGCATGTGATCATGCCAGGTAAGTTGAAGGTGAGGAATATGGCACTCGGTAAGCCGTACAAAGAGGTTTATAAAGACTCGGTGATAGCGGATTACCGGATCTTGAAATTGGAAAGCCCCTTGATGCCTGGCGCAAGCGTGTCGTTGGACTTTGACATGGACATGGTGACTCTTGGTTTTGAAAACGGTTTCTCGGGGTTAGCTACACCTTTGTATAACGGTACGTTCATTAATAACCAGAGTTTCCTGCCATCTGTCGGGTATAATGAACAATATGAAATATCGGACAATGCTGACAGAAAAAAGTACGGACTTGCTTATCGCCCAACGGCTAATAAGATCAATGATACAACAGCCTGGCAGCGCAACCTGTTCATACATGACGCAGACTTTGTAACGCTTGACGCTACCGTAAGTACCGAACGCGATCAGACAGCTGTGGCGCCGGGCTATTTGCAAAAAGAATGGGAAGAAAATGGAAGGAAATTCTATCACTACAAAATGGATAGTAAGATCTTGAATTTCTATTCTTTTTTGTCTGCGCGGTATAAAGTGAAGAAAGATGTTTGGAACGGTGTGAATCTGGAAATATTCTATCATCCCGGACATGAATACAATTTGGACCGGATGATGAACGGAATCAAGAAGTCTTTGAATTACTACACAGCTTCATTCTCAAATTATCAGCACAAACAGGTGAGAATTCTGGAGTTTCCAAGGTATGCAACATTTGCGCAGTCGTTCCCGAATACCATTCCGTTCTCAGAAGGGATAGGTTTTATTGCCGATGTGAATGCTAAGGAGACAGACAATGTGGACTATCCGTTTTATGTTACTGCTCACGAGGTTGCGCACCAGTGGTTTGCGCACCAGGTTGTAGGTGCAGACGTTGAAGGCTCTAATATTCTGTCTGAATCGCTGGCGCAATATGGTGCAATCATGGTATTGGAGCGAGAATATGGAGAGGAACGTTTGCGCAAATTTCTGAAGATAGAGATGGACAATTATCTGCGCTCCCGTTCCGGCGAATCCGAGAAGGAGAAACCATGGGCGTATGCCGATGCGGGTCAGGCCTATATTCTTTATCAGAAGGGTGGTATTCAGATGCATGCGTTGAACAAATATCTTGGTGAGGATAGTATGAATACTGCAGTAAGGCGTTTTATAGAGAGATTTGCTTTCAAGGGGCCTCCCTATCCAACTACTTTGGATCTTATAGCCAGCATCAGGCAATCGACCCCTGACTCGCTGCAGTATTTTGTTACAGACCTGTTTGAAAAGATCACGATACACAACAGCAAGATCACGGACGCGAAAAGGACCGCAACGAATGGAGGTTATGCCGTGGACCTGACGGTTCAATTTGAAAAGAACTATGCGGATAGTACCGGGAAGGAGGTGAAAGCTACAGGGGATAGCTATGTTGAGATCGGTGTGTTTAAAAACAGGAGTGAGTTGATCAGTTTGAATAAATACAAGCTTCATCAAGGTGTTAACAGGTTGAAGATAATTGTGAAAGAGCGACCCTACAAAGTGGTGTTGGACCCCAGGTTGTTGCTGATCGATAAAAATCCTGACGATAATGAATTTAAAGTGGGAAAGCCTGGTGAGTTAGCAAAAATTAGCCGAGCACGATCGAAACATTAGAGTAGCAAGCACGGAAGCTGTTTATCTGACATTGAGGCCTAGTGTTGGTGTTTTTACATTAACTTTAAGCAAATTTTATTGATGCAGATGAAAAAAATTCATTTGATGCTGCGTGCAGGAATGTTGCGTAATGTGATAGTCACTTCGTTGTTGAGCGTTTTAGCTACGGCTGCTCAGGCTCAGGTTTCTCAAAACGGTGTAATTTCTCAGACAAGAAATGCAATAGACAACACTCCCACGTCTGTCACTTTCGGACCGGAGTCGGTGTATGTAATGACCCGGCCTGATCTTGTTTTTGCCGGTATACTGGATATGAAGCAAGGTGGACCAGCGTCTTTGCGTTTCAAGAACAGTATTACTACCAAAGCGGGTATTACTACCGACAGATACGAAGAGTTCTACAAGGGTATAAGAGTGGCTCATGGAGGGTACACACTTACGGGTCGTGAAGGTAAGGTGAGCTTTATGACCGGGAACTATTACCGCCCGGAGAGTGACCTGGCTGTAACGCCATCAAAATCCGAGTCTGAAGCGTTCGCAAATGCCTTGAGTTTTGTGGGTGCGTCGAAATACAAGTGGCAGAACCCGGTTGAAGAGGAGTACATAAAGAAATTGTATCACAAATCAGATACTTCCTATCTGCCTAAAGGCACTCTTGTATGGATAGAGGATATGCGTGACGAAAAGGAAGATCGCAACCTGCATCTGGCGTATTCCTTCGATATTTATGCAGAGGAGCCGCTGAGCAGGCAAGTTGTTTATGTTGATGCAAATGACGGGCATGTTCTTTTCGCGAACCAGATGATCAAGCATGTTGCGGCAACCGGTGCATCACGCTACAGTGGAGTTGTTCCATTCCAATCAGCTACAATGCCGTCGACTTACTACTTGTTTGATTCAACAAGGGGGGATGGTGTTCATACCCTCAACATGGGCAATGGTACTTCTTACGGTGCTGCAACAGAGTTTGCAAGTGCGACCAATACATGGCCTAATGCACCGGGTAATAATGTTGCGATCGATGCTCACTGGGGAGCCTCGAAAGTGTATGATTATTTTTTCACAGAACACGGCAGGCTGAGTTGGGACGGGATGAATGGATTGCTGCTGCAGTATGTGCACTATGGCAACAACTACAACAACGCCTATTGGAACGGTGTGTCAATGACCTATGGAGATGGCTCGGGTATTGCGGCGGGTGGATTTAGTCCGTTGACTAGTATGGACGTTACTGCACATGAAATAGGGCACGGTGTGTGTCAGGCTACTTGCGACCTCCTTTACGAGAAGGAATCAGGTGCTTTGAATGAGGCTTTCAGCGACTGCTGGGGGGCAACCATTGAACATTGGGCCGACCCGCATGAGGTAGACGCAATGCCGAAGAACGCATGGGAAATGGGAGAGGAAATAGGTACCGAGCCTCTACGAAGCATGAGTTCTCCGCTCCTTCAGGGGCAGCCAAACACTTATGGAGGTACTAACTGGATAAATGTAGTGGGGTGCACGCCCACAGGTGGCAATGACTATTGTGGTGTACACAGAAACAGTGGACTAATGAATTACTGGTACTATCTGCTGGTGAATGGTGGTACAGGTACAAACGGGTTGGGAAACAGTTATGTCGTGAATCCATTAGGATGGACAAAGTCTGGAATCATTCTTTATCAGTCTGAGTTAGTGCTTGCAAACAATGCAACTTACGCAGATATGAGGACAGCTTCTATAAATGCTGCGAACCTGTTGTACGGGCCATGTTCTGCTGAAGCGCAGAGTGTAACGAATGCGTGGTATGCTGTGGGTGTTGGTGCACAATTTGTTGTATGTACTCCTCAGATAGCATTTTCAGTTACAAAGGCAACGGTGACTGAGGCATCTCCAGCCGTTACATGTCCGGCTTCAAGAACATTGAACATAGGATTGAAGCCGATCGGTACAATTGCCGGTGGAAGTCCAGTTGCAAACATAGTCGTTGCACCTACGTCAACAGCGGTTTTGGGTCTTGACTATACATTGAGTACTACAACTGTTACGTTCCCTCCCGGTGACACATCGACGAAGTTCTTTACGATGACCATTTTTGATAACGGTGCAGTTAACGATAATAAACATGTTGATCTTGCGTTTACTGTGACACCCGCAGGTACAGGGGCAACGGTTGCGCCTTTTAATGACTCAATGACCGTTGTTATCAACAATAATGACAGCATACCGTATCTGGGAGGACTGCGGTATTCTACTGCTAATAATGGTATACCGGTGACGAGTGATTTCACTTCTCCATTTTATGGCACTCAGAGGCGTGCAAGATCACAATACATCATTTATGCCGATGAATTGGTTGCTGCCGGCGTTGTGCCTAATGTGCCTGTTACCCAGATCGCTTTGAATGTACTTACAAAGGCGTCGACTGCGCCGTTCATTGGTTTTACAGTGAGCATGGCGAACACTAATGCTGCGGATCTGTATTCGAACTTTGTGACCGCCGGTCTGACCCAGGTGTATCTTGGAGACCATACTACAAATCTTGGTTTGGATTCGATTGATTTTAACACAGGAACATTTACGTGGAACGGTACCGGTAATGTTGTGGTTCAATTCTGTTACGGGATGAATGCAGCCACTTTCAGCGCTAACGACAAGGTGCAGGGTGTGCAGCAGAGTGCATTTATTATAGGCGATTATAACGTTACGACCGGATCTGGAACTGGTTGTTCTCTCGGGTTCTCAACCGGGAACAGGGTAGTTGTAAAGCCGGTAATACGATTCAAACAAACCGTGCCACCCGTGACGGTAGAGTCGGTAGCAACGAGCACACGCGTATGGAATGTGAGGGCAGGACAGGAAGTGTATTTCTACAGTACGGCGGACACGCAACTGATAGCAGGCTTGAAAAATCCTGATAATGACCTTGGTTGTGTTACGGCCACTGTGACTCAACAGGGTACAGGAATGGTGCCGGCGGTATTCTCTGCAATCAATCGCTCGCTTAAAGAGGTGAACATCAACCCAACGATTAACGGAGCTATCACTACCTCTGATATCACGTTCTACATGACCAATGCTGAGTTGGCGGGTGTAGATCCTACTACTTTGTTTTTGCTCAAGACAACAGCTCCTACAGACGCAACGGTCAGTACAGCAAATTCAGTGGTCGTGCCGGCAACATTAGTATTTGGCGGCAATTATGTTGGGTTCAGGGCCTCCCTCACCGGATATGGCAGGTATATGCTTGTGGACGGACCTTTGTGTAATACCCCGGACGCTCATATTACTGCTGGCGGCCCTACATCGTTCTGCCTTGGTGGCAGCGTGGTGTTGAGCACACCTACAGGGACGGGTTACACGTACCAGTGGCAAAAAGACGGATTGAGCATTTCCGGAGCAACGTCGAATAGCTATTCTGCCTCACTCGGCGGAAGTTATGTGGTGATCGTGAATCAAAGTGTTTGTGATAGTGTTTCCTTGCCTGTGGCGGTTGTGCTCGATTCTGCATTCACCGCACCTATTACAGGTGCTGTCACTTCAATTTGCGTGGGTCAGACAACTACGCTGGCATGCGCAACTTCCGGAGGTGTCTGGACGACGAGTGATGCAGCTGTCGCGACAGTTTCGGCAGGAGGTGTAGTTACCGCTCTTGGTGCCGGAACCGTGACAATTTCTTACACCGTGACCGGTGTTTGTGGATCAGCCGTTGCAACCTATGCAATCACAGTTAATGCGCCTACAGCGGTGCCGCCGATAGCAGGCCCCTCGGTTGTGTGCGAGGGTAGTTCCATTGTTCTTTCCAATACAGTGTCGCCCGGTGTGTGGTTATCCGGATCACCATCAGTTGCTACGATATCTGCGGGTGGAGTATTAAGTGGTTTAGTGGCAGGTACTACTATTGTTACATACGAACACACAAACGTATTCGGATGTGTGTCCGGTGCTAATATGACCGTAACTGTAAATACTACACCAACAGCAACAACTACGCCTACAGGTTCATTTGTTTTGTGTACCGGTGGTGTTACCACATTCAGTGCGTTGCCAACGGGGGTAGGATTTACCTATCAGTGGCAATTGGGTGCGGCTGATATAGCCGGTGCAACAAGCGGTAATTACACAACCGGTTCTGCAGGAACATACAGGGTAAGGGTGGCGAATACCATTGGGTGTTTTAGTTATTCACCGGACATTGTCCTCACTCTAAGTCCGTCGGCAACAGTTGTTCCCACAATTGTAGTGAATGCACTTCCGGGTACGAATGTTTGTGGTACGGGGGGGGCGGTTAATTTTACAACTTCTATCACAAATGGCGGCACTTCTCCTTTGTATAGTTGGGCCGTTAATGGAACATTTGTAGGTGCTACGAGTTCAAGTTATTCCTATGTCCCCGCAAATGGAGATGTTGTTTCCTGCCGTTTGACCAGCAGCAATACCTGTGCTGTACCTTCTGTTGTGACAACATCCGTAACTATGACGGTTAATCCGTTGGTGACACCTTCAGTAAACGTTACAGCGACACCAAGTGATACTATATGCGTAGGTGACGGAGTTTCATTTGCTGCTGCACCAACCTTTGGCGGTACTTCGCCCGCGTATTGGTGGACAAGGAATGGCGTGTTTGCCGGTGTTGGTTCTACATTAAGTTTGGCTGCGCCTGCCGATGGAGATGTTGTAGTTTGCCGAATGGTTTCTAATGTAACCTGTCCAACGGTGACAACCGTGAACAGTACACCTCATACGATACGTGTGATGCCGAATGTTGTGCAGTCTGTCGAAATATCTTCAAGTCCTGCGGTGTTTGTGCCTGGTGTGCCGGTGACGTTTGTCGCAGTGACGACCAACGCAGGTGCAACTCCCGGCTATCAGTGGTTTGTGAACACGACTGCAGTTGCCGGTGCAACAAATATCACATTCACCAGCAACACTCTGTTGCCGGGGCAGTATGTTCACTGTAAAGTGACAACCAGCTTGCCTTGTGCTACTCCGTATATTGTAATGAGTAACGGGATAGAAATGAAAACCGGTGGTGGTAGTACAGGTGTTGCAGATCTGGGCGGCGGAAGACAATTCCGGATCATTCCTAATCCGAACCGTGGTACTTTTGCGTTGATAGGTCACATAGCAGGGGTGGGTAATGAAGAGTTGTCTTTCTCGGTGGTTAACATTCTTGGTCAGACCATCCACAACGGTCAGGTTCGAATTCTGAGCGGAGTGTTGAATTACGATATAGTGCTTCCGGTAAATATTGCATCCGGAGTGTATTTTATAACGATGACAAGCGGTACAACACATGACGTCATACCGTTTACAATAGAAAATTAGGTTTGTAGATATTCTGGAATCCGGGACAACGCAAAGTTGTTCCCGATTTTTTTTGTCGTCCTTATTTGAGAGCAAAGGTTGTTGATAATTTACTCGTCTTTATTGTTATGATTCGTCTTGTCCTGATTTTCTTGATTACCCTGTGTGGTTCTATGGCAGGTTTGTATGGTCAGGTGTTTAATGCCGTGCTGATCAATAGTGTTGATTCTACTGTACTGCCACATGCGTCGGTTAACGTGCATGAGATTCAAACCCGGGTTCTCACCGATGAGAAAGGTAGGTTCTCATTTAACCTCTGTGATTCGATACGTTCAGTGAACTTTTCAATATCAGCGATAGGGTGTAGGGTGAATCTGACGTATGAGCGAACGCACCAGTTAATCGATACAATTTACGTGGAGATCCTTCCTGAGGAGTTGGAAGGATATACTATTAAGGGGCTATCGGCAGAGAAAGTAGTCAGGAAGGCTGTTGAATTGATGCCAGTGAACAATGGAGATACGGCATACTTCTGTAGTTCATCGTACAGACAATATGAGAAGATAAACGGGAAATATGCAAATCTATTTGAAGCAAATCCGGAGATAATGGTACGGGTACGGAATACATATGGGCGACTTGTCCCCAAGTATGCTTTTGCTGTTACAAGTGCACGACAGACGGATCTTGTATATGAGCCGGGGCATCCGGAAAGTAACTCGATAGACATTCTGCTCGCAGAGAATATTGTACACAATCTTGAAAACAGCAGCCTGTTGCCAACAAGGTTTTCGAAATACAGGTTCGCATTTGACACAACCAACAAAGATGAAAGCGTTTATGTTATCAAATATCTCATTAACGATTTTTCTGTAGAGAAGCACGGTGTTATTAATCTGGGTAGTTCATTTTGGGGTGAATCGTACGAAAGAGGTGTGATAACGATCGAACGTAAATCCTTCGCCTTGGTACGTTTTCAACGTCAGACCTATAGGTACCGAGATTATACTTATTTCGTAAATGGAGGTAATAACTGGGTGTTGCCGGAACGCCGCTACTATCTGGAACTTAGGGATGCAAATCTGGATGTAAGATATAGGAGAGAGAGAATGAGGCGTGGTATGCCGACAGAATAATCTATCAATACACTAATGAGTTGTATCGTGGTGGATGGGGTAAGTTGGAGTATGTAGTAACAAACTTCTATGAATGGCAGAACGATGGTGTGTCAAAATACACCACGGAGGAGCATCATCAGAAGTTTTTTCCTGCGATGATGGTATATAATAAAGGATATGACCCTGAGAAATGGACAAATCTATCTATACCATTTCTCCTGGCCGATCAGTACCAAGTGTTTATGGATCTGAGCGATGACGGGAAACGCCCGGTTTTTGTTGCTCAGTTGCCTGCCGGGAAATAGCTTGTTAGTTATTCATGGCCCAAGAGAATCCGAACCGCAGAATTGAGTTTGGTGCGGCATAAACCGGAATTATGGCGTTTCCATCTGTACGATTTACGACGGGTGAGCCCGTGAACAGCACCGCATTTTTGGCGAAGCGTTGCTGCAAATTATCGTACATGAGGAAGGCACGGAAACGTTTTACTTTAAAGTTCACGAACACGCACATTTCAGGTGTGTTGTTTATCGTAACATTGTCCTGATAGGAGAACCAGTTATAAATGGCACTGTAGCCAGCAGGTGCGTATGCTGAGTTGTACCTGCACTCTACGCCTGTTGCCAGTCGCAGTGCGCTGCCGAATAGCGGCTTCTCAAAACTGAGCTGATGCCGCCCCATGAGAGTAGGTATATTAACCGGGGTGCCGGCAGTTGTCGTCTGGTACACAAGTTCGTTGTCGAGGTAAAAAGAGCCGACTTTGAAAATTTTCCTTGCCCATAACTGTGGAACAGAGAATGCCTGATTGTACTGATCAGGCAGACCTTTTGTATTCAAGAAGATATAGTTAGCAATGAGGTGGTTTCGTCCGCCAATGCCCATTTTCAATTTTGCTGATTCTATGCCGGCACTCAGTGTGGTGATGCTTTCGTTTCCGAAACTAAAACTGCGGTTTACGTGGAGGTTATTGTAGTCGGTGAGGCTGAATGAAGCGCTTCCGAGTTGCTGGTTGATACCGGCAATGAACTTTCCGAGGGTTGGGGATATTTCTTTACCTGCGGTTGCGGAAAAATTGAAATTTCCGGCATAATTGCCTGATGTGAACATGCGAAGCGATGCCCCGTAATCCCACTCCTGGGAGTTCGCTGCTTCTTTTCGAATTGAGCCTTCAATGAATGTGCTCATCCTACTATGCCGGTCTGTGCCTGTTGACCAATAGGGGGTGTCTGCGATTGGTATGACTGTAGGCGCAGATGAGAATTGATCGTACCTTATCCCGGCTCCGCCACTGAATCGAAGTTGGTTTTCTGCTTTCCCTAGATAGCCACTCAGAAGTATTTTACTGTCTGCCCAAAACCAATTCTGTTTGGTATAGACCGAGTCAATTCCCGGTGCATAATATCCTGTGCCGTTGTTAGCAAATGACTTTGAAAAGAGAGAAATGTATCGCATTGAATCCGGTGCGAGATCCTTGTACTGGTGTTTTTCGGTACTTATTGTTGTTGAGTGGGTGATGCTGAATCGAGGTGTGAGCGTGTAGGAATACGCTGCCGTATCTTCTTCGTCAAAAGTGGTGTCGGTGGTGCCAAAGGTGTACTTATGTTGCAGCATGAATGTACATTCGCGAAGCACATTCGTAACTGATGAACGAGTTGTTGAGTATTGAGATTCGTAGGCGGTATTCAGCGTTTTTCTATCGCTGTATGCTGGGTCTGTCAGTATTGAGTCATACAATATGCCACCGTTTTCGTCTTGTTGTTGTTTGTTGTAAACGAGTGCGCTTTTTAGCTCATAGTGTTTGTCGAGGCTTTTGTATCGGGTGGTCAGTGCAAAATTATCGTGATTATTTCTTTGTGTTTTGTAATACCCGGGATTGCTTGTTTTTCTGTATTCAACAGCAACATTCCAGTTTGGTTTCAGGTTTTGGGTATGTAGGATACTTGCAATGTTCTCGTTGCGTCCCACGGTCTGGTAACTGAATACAGAATAGGGGCGTGCCGAGTTGTAGTAATTAAGGCTATCGATGTCGAACCGGTACACGTCAAACGCCCGGTAGCCAAGTGTGGGCCCCACTTTGTAATCGGGGGTGAACAGTAGGTTGTATGCCGGGCCACCCGTAAGACCAAGGTCGCGAGACCATGGCTGAAGAAACAATCGCCTATGGAAAATATGAATAGACGAGTCGGGTTCGTAGGTTTTTATTGAGTTCAGTTTTTCGAACGTCACTTTTGATTTCTGATCCTTCCAGCGACTTGTGTTGGTTTTGTATTTGCTGGTGTCGCGGGTTGCGGTTCCGGTTGTGGGTATGCTCTGACCTATGGATGTCGTGGGTCTGAAGACGCACATCATTGTTATACACGTGACGCTGAAAAGAAATAGTATGCGGTTCTTCAAAAAATATAGATTTTAACCTTGTGAGGTCCGGCGAAGTGCAAAATTAACTACTGCGTTGAATATATATTCGTTTTCGCTCGCTTTTAATGTGTTCTCAGTGCTGTTTTTTGTTAAAATCCTTTCAAATATTGGATTATGTTTGGTGTATGAATTTTGCACTAACCCTGCGATGCACGCTTGCCGCGGTTTTGCCTCTGCTGTGCTCAATTGTTGTGTCTGGTCAGCCGCTCCTACCGGGCATGAGTTGCAAGTGCGATGGGGGAAAGGTAGATGTTGCGTGGCAATGTCAATTTGACGGGGTGAAACAGATTGCTATTAATCGGTCGTTTGATAGTTTGGGGCGGTTTGACAAGGTCGGGCGATTAGACGAACCGGTGAAAGGCGTGCAACACTATTTCGACACCGACCGGAGGACGGGAAACAGATACTATAAATTGGTGATCGAGTTTAACTCCGGCCTTGTTTGGCAAAGCAATGTGTGCAAGATGGTTGTTGATACGGAGTGCGTATCGACTACAAAAGTCAGCAACGAAATTATGGTAAAAGACACAGCCGGCCCGGTTGCCAATAACCAATTGAGTCTATTATCGTTGAAGCGTATAGTTCTGCCACGTCCGATTGATAACATCACTGAACCGTTGTTTGTGACACCGATACATGTTGGTGTTCAGAAAAATACAGGACACGTTTTTGTGAAGCTTTCCACCGGTATAAGCAGGGAAAAACACTCAATTGATTTTTACAACAAGGATGGTTTTAAAGTCGTGAGTATTGCCGAGATAGCTGCAGATTATGTGCTCATTGAGAAGCGCAATTTTCAGCACAAAGGTGTTTATAAGTTTGTGCTTAAGAGAGCAGGTTCAGAGCTTGAGACGGGTTATATAACAGTACTGTCCGACAGCAAATGACTAATTTTTGGTGTTGTCATCATATTCCTGTTCCTGCAGCATTTCGTCCCATTCAGGACCAAGTTTCAAAGCAGGGCCAATGTATATCCTGATCATCTGAACCATTTTTTCGGCATCCCAGGAATATACGCCGGGCGCGAAAAAAACACGATTTCCGTTTACCGTATCAAAGTAGAGATTTCCTTCGTGGTGAAGACTTTGGATAAGATGTTCTTGTGTTTCAAATCCAAAATAGTCAAAGGATTTTCCTTTGAGCGGGTGGTCTGTTTTTGCCCCTTTGCCTTGATAATGTAATTCACCAATTTCCCTCCAGAAATACCTGCGAACGTCTTGTGTAAACAATGAACGTTTGATGATCGTGATGCTATGGGTATCTATCAATAGTTTTTCTTTCAGGAACATTCGGGCGAGGAATCTGTAAGCTGCAAGCAGGTAAAGAAGTGAAGCGCCTATCGTTGCCATCCAGTTTACTACATTGTGTTTGAGCGGGAAGGACTGTAGCATGAAAATGGTTGCCATTGCTGCGGTAAACATCAGTTCTGCAACATACAGTGCTCGTATCCTTTTTTCAACACGGTTGCCCATATCAATTGAAAGATTCCGGTCGCCCCAGTTATATATTATGCCACGCTTTTTCAATGTTATTGTTCAGTTGCCTGCATGCAGTTTGGAGTTTTGTTGATGTCAACGAGAATATCACATTGAAATACCTCTTCGAATTTTTCGATCAGCAGATCTTTTACCTCCTGTATGTTTACGCTGCGTCCGAGTTCTTTCTCAAGTGACGTTACGCTCTTATCGGTGATGCCGCAAGGAACAATATAGTCGAAGTAGCGCAGGTCGGTGTTTATGTTGAATGCGAAGCCATGCAAGGTTACCCATCGGCTGCATCGCACACCCATGGCGCATATTTTGCGGGCTTTCCCTTTTATATCCGGATCAAGCCATACACCCGTTGAGCCGGGTAGTCTGCCAGCATGAATGTTGTAATGTGCAAGAACGCGTATGATCACTTCTTCGAGATTGCGCATGTACTTGCCAAGATCTGTTTCGAAGTATTCAAGATCGAGTATGGGGTAGCCAACAATTTGTTGAGGGCCATGGTATGTTATATCTCCTCCTCTGTTTGTTTTGAAGAAAGAAACATTTAGTTCTTTGAGCCGGGTATCATTTACAAGAAGATTTTCCATGTGGCCGCTCTTGCCCAATGTGTAAACGTGAGGGTGTTCGCAAAATAGTAGATGGTGTTTTGTAGGGATGTTGTAAACATCATTTGGTGCTGATGTTTTATACCAGTCAGCCTTGAGATCAAGGTTGGCTTTCATCAATGATTCCTGATAGGCCCAGGCCTTGTCATAGGCAATTTCACCGAGGTCTTCGAATTGTACGTCTCTCATGTTTCAATGTGCAATTTACGAGTTACAGCCGGGTCGATTCCTTAAATAATTGTCATTTTATTTTCCGCTTCGGAAAAATACAGCAGCCT
>JACSRV010000151.1 GCA_014879545.1 Chitinophagaceae bacterium
AATCCAACCACTCCCACCAGTGTGGTAGCCCCACACCCCACCCTGTTGCCTCAACGCCATCAGCAATAGAGTATTTTATTAGGAAAACTGCAGGAATGACCAAACAATGCACACCGCAAATGATGGCACTGATGATACCAACCCTGTCGGCACCGGAACTGTATTTTTCAGAATGAGACAAACGATAAATGCAACTGAGTTGCAAATGTACGGAATAACTTTAAATGCAACAACGTTGCATTTAAAGTGCTAATTTCGCAGGGTGAACGTTTCGGAACATATCAGAGAGAAGGGCCTGAAAGCTACCCCGGCAAGAATGAAGGTATTGGAAGAACTGACCGGCACCGGTCAGGCACTGTCGCATACCGAACTGGAATCCACCTTCAGCAAAGTTGACAGGATCACCCTTTACCGCGTGCTGAAAGATTTTGAAGAGGCAGGTTTAGTGCATAAGATCATAGGCCCCGACGGAGTTACCAGGTTTGCCGTGTGCCGTCACAATTGCCCTGATGAAACGCACACCGAGGACCATGTGCACTTCAATTGCACTAACTGCCACAAAGTGTTTTGCCTTGAACATACCCACAACCCCGACCTAAGGCTACCAACCGGGTTCAAAATATCGGGCATACAGATATTGGTGCAGGGTATCTGCAAACATTGTTCATGAGCCCTTGCACCCTATCTATACAAAACTTGATCAGAGATTATTTTTCGCTATAACAGTCCAGTCATCACTGCCATGACCGGCGTCTATCCAACGGTCCATCTCGGCAGCCACTGCAGGCACCACTACCAGCGGCACACCGGCCTTCTTAGCCTCTGCTAACATGAGTCCGGCATCTTTTCTTGCCATATTCAACTCCCAAGACGGGTTCCCGAAATCGCCAGTGCGGATGCGTTTGAGCCTGCCCGGCAACATTGACCCGGGGTTCCATTCATTGAACAAAGCGGTCACATCATCGGCAGGCATGCCCATTGCCTTAGTAAGCGCCAATGTATCAGATATAGCTGCGGTAAAACCAATGAGGAAGTGATTCCCCGCCAATTTCATTCCGGCGGCACGCCCCACCTCTGTACCGAAATTAATGACCTTTCCGGTCATAGTTGAGATAAAGGGCATTATGGTTGCAACATCAGCAATATCGCCCGACACGAGCATGTAACCCGATGCGTCGAGTGCGTTGACAGGTCCCATGAAAACAGGTGCATGCACATAAATGTGCCCCTGCTCCTTCCAATAGGCGGTGCGTTTGCGCGCACCATCAACTGATGTTGTAGTATGATCTATGATAATAGTACCGGCATCAAAGCCAGCCGACGCTGCATTCAGCACTTCATCAACGCTCGCGTCATCTTTAAGCGTGAGGTGGATTCGCTCTGCACCGCGCACCGCATCAGCGGCATCGGCAAACGCTATCGCACCATCCATTTCCAATGCCTGCGCCTTGGCAGCTGTCCTGTTCCATACATTCACCTTATGACCATTACGCAATAAAGCCTTTACAAATCCTGAACCGAGCAAGCCGGTGCCCAAATATGCTACCATAATTTCGAGAAGATTATTTTACGTGCGCAAAGCTAAGGGAATTAGCACTGCAGTTGCACTACAACAGAGACTCCCATTCACCCGCACCCTCACGAATAAGCTCGGGAGTGCCCGATGTGCAATCTATGACTGTAGAAGACAGTATATGACCGGGACCTCCATCTATCACAATGTCCACCAGAGACCCGAAATGTTCATACATCACCTCGGGATCGGTAAAGTACTCCACATCCATATCCATGGGAAGCGATGCACTCATAATTGGATGCCCCAGTTCGCGCACTATATCCATGCAGATGCGGTTGTCGGGCACACGTATGCCCACTGTGTCCTTTTTGGTCTTCAGCATTTTGGGCACCTGCTTACTTGCCTCAAGGATAAATGTGTAAGGGCCGGGCAGCGCGGCCTTCAGTAGCCTGAAAATAGGAGTAGGAACACTTTTGGCATAGTCGCTGAGGTGACTGAGATCGGAGCAGATAAAAGAGAACTGTGCTTTCCTGGGATCTATCTGTTTGATGCGGGCAATGCGCGCTACAGCATCGGCATTTGATATGTCGCAGCCAATACCATAAATGGTGTCGGTAGGATAGATAATGACACCACCCTTCCTGAGGCAATCTACTACCGTTTTTATGTGCCGCGGTTGCGGATCAACAGGATGGATACTGAGCAGCATAATTTGTTTGTATAAAGGTACGAATTAATACAGGCAGTATGGCATTATGCCGGCTGAAACAACCGTTCTACCGCCCAGGCCTTCAGCCGCATTTCCTCCCATTCCTTTTCAGGAAGGCTGTCCCAGGTGATGGCGCCACCGGTTGAGTAAGACAAATACTCTGTACCAGCATTGTAATAGAGGCTACGGATAACGACATTAAGGTCCATATCGCCCTCGGGGGTGATGTAACCGATTGTACCCGAGAACAGCTCACGCCGCGCTTGTTCATACTTGTCTATCAGCTGCATCACTTTAAACTTGGGTGCACCGGTCATACTTCCCATGGGAAAGGAGGTCCTTATTGCGTCTGCGAACGATAATTCCGGGCGAAGGGTTCCGCTAACGGTTGAGATCATCTGGTGAACCTGTGGAAAAGAATAGATTCCATATAACTCGTCTACGGTAACTGAACCTACCTCGCAGCATCGGGCAAGGTCGTTGCGCACCAGATCAACGATCATCACATTCTCGGCACGTTCCTTTATGTCGCTGCGCAATGCTGCTTTGATGGTATCGTCAGCAGCAGTGTCTGCGCCTCTTCGGGCGGTGCCCTTTATCGGTTGCGACAATACCCGGCGCCCGCTCTTGCGCAGGTAACGCTCAGGGCTGGCACACATCAGATATCTGTCACCATCGCGGTAATAGGCCGCAAAAGGCGCGGGCGACAACCGATTCAACGCCACAAATGCAGCCAACGGTTCTTCGAGGCGGGCGGTAGTATGACCACCTCCGCAGAAATTGATCTCATAACAGTCGCCCTCTCTTATATGCTCGCGGAGTCTGCCAACAACGTCAATGTACTGCTCCTTTGGAATGTAGGGCGTGAAAGAAACTGAAACCCGGAGCGAGGGTATTGGCATTGCCGATGCCCGGTCAATTGCCGCCTTGATTTCGTCAGGGTCGCCGAATGACTCAATGGTCAGCAGGGAACACGTTCTGTCGACGTAGCAAACAGTCTCCGGTACAAAAAACTGAAGAAGCGGAAAATGATGTCGCGCCATGTGCCTCGACTCAAGCGCCGGCTCAAGCACGTTCTTAAGGTCGTAACATATGTGCCCGAACATCCAATCGCCACGTTCGTTGTGGGCCGCCTGCAGCACAGCCAGCGGGTCTGAGCCTGACGACGGCACCATGTAGTGGCAACCAGCTGCCAACAGACACTCATAGCCATCATGGACAGACGGGTAGGAATTGCTGTCTAAAAAAACAAGGATGGTGAACTGTTTTGACCAATTCAGCATCCCTGCCTTTATCTTGTCCGCATCAGCGGAACTTATTTCGTAACTTTTTTTATTTCTGTGCAATTGCTCCTTTTTGATCAGAAGTCGTCGTCGTCATCGTCGAAACCGCCGCCGGCATCAGAGAAGAACCCAAGATCTTTGAAATCATCATCCACATCGAAATCGTCATCTTTCGTTGATTTTTTCTTCGGTGACTTGCTTTTCGACTTCGGCAGATCGAACTCTTCGAATTCCTTTTCTATGTCGTAATCTTCTTCTTCACTATTGAAATCGTCATCATCATCCATATCGTCATCATCCACATCGTCGTCGTCATCGTCATCATCGTCCGATTTCTTCTTGGCTGCTTTCTTAGGAGCCTTCTTAGACTTTGGCGCATCATCGTCATCATCGTCGTCGTCATCAGCCTTTTTCTTAGAAGCTGTTGCCGACTTCTTTGCAGGCTTCGCAGGGGCCTCGTCTAATTCATCGTCATCTTCATCATCAAGCTCCGCACCCGG
>JACSRV010000124.1 GCA_014879545.1 Chitinophagaceae bacterium
ACCCCGGCATGCCGGGGTTTACTGTTTAAATTACCTAACGAGACCACGCTACTTCTTGAAAGCGACCAGCAATTCATACAGCCTGTAGCAATCCTCATAAGTGTTATACATCGGAACCGGTGCTACTCGTATCACATTCGGCTCCCTCCAATCTGCAATTACACCGTTTTCAGTCAGGTGATCGAACACCTGCCGCCCATCGGCACCAAAAAGCATCGACAACTGTGCTCCGCGGCGCTCGGTTTCCTTAGGGGTAATGATCTCAAACTCCAGGTTATCGATCTGACGAAGAAGGAATTCAAGATAGGACGTCATGCTAATGCTCTTCTTCCTCAAATTGTCTATCCCAGCCTTATCAAAAAGATCGAGCGACGCGTTATGCGCCACCATATTGAAAACAGGCGCATTACTCATCTGCCAACTTGCAGCACCTTTCTGCGGCACGAATCCCTTTTGCATCTTGAAACGCGATTTCTCGTCATTCCCCCACCAGCCGGCCAGCCTGAAGACTTCAGGATTATCACCATGTCTTTCATGCACAAACACACCACCTACTCCACCGGGCCCCGAATTAAGATATTTATAAGAACACCAGCAAGCAAAGTCGGCATTCCAATCATGCAATTGTAACGGAATATTCCCTACCGCATGCGCCAGATCGAAACCACACTTTGCACCCACCTTGTGAGCTGCCTTCACAATGCCCTCCAAATCAAAAAACTGTCCGGTATAATAATTCACCCCACCGATCATCACAATAGCCAGTGAGTCACCGGCTTTCTCAATCGCCTCTTTTATCGCCTCATCATCAATGAGGTGCTCGCCTGCCTTCGGTGCCACTTCAATGATCGCATCACTAGGGTCATAGCCATACATGCGCACCTGTGTCTCCATCGCATATTGGTCCGACGGGAACGCTCCTGCCTCCATAAGTATCTTATATCTCTTACCCTCAGGACGGTAGAAAGACATCATCATCAGGTGCAGATTCACCGTCAGTGTATTCATCGCCACAACCTCGTCCTTCTTGGCACCTACAATTTTCGCCAGCCTTTCGCTGAAAAGGTGATGATACGAAAACCACGGATTCGCTGCCCTGAAGTGGCCCTCGACTCCATGTTTCGCCCAATCACGTAGCTCTCTAATCATCAGATACTCAACGCTTTTAGGCTGCAGACCTAATGAATTACCACAGAAATAACGCACATCCTCACCATTGTGCTGAGGAAACAGGAACCGCTCCCTGAATGGGAATAACGTGTCCATCTGATCTTGCGTCTGGGCATACTCAAGTGTCGTATCAAAAACTTCCGGCATCGTGTTGTTCGTTTAAAGGTGCAAAAGTACTTACCTGCTGCGAGAAACCCGAATTTAACCCCGCTTACGGAAAATCATGCTTATCTTTGAAAGAAGTGATACCAAAAGAAAGTGTCATATGAAAATAAAACCTACCGCAACGCTACTGGCATTGAGCATCAGTGCCATATCTCACGCTCAGGACCACAACCATCCCTATGCCGCAGGCCTACGCGCTTCACCCGACGGTGCCGGTGCAACTGTCCGCTATCATCCATCCGAACTGATAGCCATTGAGGGCCAACTCAATTTTTCCGGCGGACGTCCGGCAGGGTTACCATCAAGTTCCGGGAAAAGTACCATGGCCGGTATCCTCGCCCAGGTAAACACACCATTGATCGGACCGCAAGTAATGGCATTCTTTGGTGCCGGTGCCCACTATGGCTCCTGGATACGGTACAAGGACGTGAGCAAAAACGAAACTATGTACGGACTTGATCTGGTCTTTGGTGTCGAGTACCGCTTTTCAGACATGCCGCTTGGCGTCTCTGTAGACGTAAAACCAGCCCTCAACTATGCGCCTGATGTCACTTACTTCCCCAATAATACACTCGGACTTAGTGCCAGATATTATTTCGGAAACAAGGTGCGGATGAAGGTCACACCCAATCACAATAACAAGAACAACTCTGGTCGCCGGTAATCAGGCCATTTTCCACCTCAATTGGAGAACGATCACCGATATTTTTACACCGTCTGCCGATTACCACTACTTACAGCTCACTACAACCTCGTACTTTTGACCTAAATTAAAAAACCAATGAAAAAAGGACTTCTTATTACCTTGGGCGTCATACTGATGCTGGTATTTATGGGTGGCTGCGGCTACAATGGCATGAACACGAGCCAGAAAGAGGCACAGCAAAAATGGGCCGATGTGCAAAGTAGTTACCAACGTCGTGCCGACCTTATACCCAATCTCGTAGCAACCGTAAAAGGTGTGGCCAACTTTGAGACCACTACACTCACACAGGTTATTCAGGCGCGCGCCAACGCAACATCAATTAAAGTTGACCCTAAAGACCTGACTCCTGAAAAACTGCAGCAGTTCCAGCAATCACAGGGACAACTCAGCCAGGCTTTGGGCCGTTTGATGGTAGTTTCAGAGCAGTATCCTGAACTGAAAGCCAACGAGAGTTTCCGCGATTTGCAAAGCCAGTTGGAAGGCACCGAGAACCGCATAAAGGTATCTCGCGACGACTTCAACGAAGCGGTGAAAGTGTATAACGTAAAGGTGACCAACTTCCCTAACAACATATTGGCCGGCATGTTCCATTTTAAAGAGATGGCAATGTTCCAGGCCGAACAGGGCGCTGAAAAAGCACCTAAAGTGCAGTTCTAACTTTTGTTATCGTCAGGCGCTCACAACCGGGCGCCTGACTTTTCAAACACAAGCCATCCGGCAAAATCCACGGTCGCAACGCCATGTTTTCTCTCTTTTCTCGCAAGCAATTTCTTGACAAATCGGCTCAGAACAAGGTCGTTGAGTGCATTCAAATGGCCGAAGCCCGCACCAGCGGAGAGATCCGTGTGTTCATGGAGCCTAAATGCACCTACATGGATCCTATGGTTCGTGCCCGCGAGATCTTCAGCAAACTGGCCATGGAGAAAACAGCCGCCCGAAACGCGGTGATCATCTACATTGCATGGAGCGACAGACAATTCGCGCTTTTCGGCGACAAAGCAATTTATGAGAAGGCCGGCGGACCCGACTTCTGGCAAAAAGCGGCAGCTACCCTATCAGGGCATATGCGCAACAATAATTACACCGAGGGCTTGTGCAGTTGCATCAATGCCTTAGGCGATGCATTGGCCACCCACTTCCCTCCAGACCCCAACATTCAGAAAAACGAATTACCTGACGAAATAGTCTTCGGAAAATGACACTGATAAAACGACATACAGCCCGCATACTGAAAGTGTGCATGTCCGTACTATTTCTGTTTACGGCCCTGTCTTCCTTTGCAGGCGACGATATATACCCCGACAAACCAAATCCCCCGCGTCTGGTCAACGACTACGCAGGCATACTTAACTCGGGTGAAGAATCCCGTTTGGAAAGAAAACTCGAAGAATTCGCACGAACTACCTCTACTCAGATCTCTATAGTTACCATTACCAACCTCGGCGGCCATGACGTCGCTGAGTACACCACCCGCTTGTTCAATAAATGGGGAATTGGTCAGGCCGGCAAGAACAACGGCGTACTAATGCTCGTGGCGGTTGAAGACCGCAAGGCGTTTATAGCCACAGGCACAGGCTTGCAAGGGGTCCTCACCGATGCCAAAACTTCACGCATTTTCCGCAACGAACTGCGCCCTGCATTCCGCGAGGGACAGTATGCAAAAGGGCTGGATAAAGCTGCTGACGCCATCATTGCTGTAACAAAAGGCGAATATACTGCCGATGGCAAGGGAGGTTCGGGTAATGGCATCCCCGCAGGTGTCATTGTATTCATTATCTTCATTATCCTGGTCATCATCATCAAGAGCCGCGGTGGCGGCGGTGGTGGTGGCTACATGAGCCGTGGCGGTGCCGGCGATTTCGCAACCGGATGGCTCATTGGCAGCCTGCTGAACCGTGGTCGTGGCGACTGGGGTGGCGGAGGAGATTGGGGCGGTGGCGGCGACTGGGGCA
>JACSRV010000052.1 GCA_014879545.1 Chitinophagaceae bacterium
ACTTTAATGAATTTATGTGTTGGTCGATCTCCCTGCTGAATTCGGGGTTATTCACCACCTTTTTGCATTTTTCCAGCGTCTCGATCGCCTTTTGTTTATTTCCTGTTCCTTCGTAAGCCTGAGCAAGGAAGTATAATGCTTCTTTGTTTTCGGGCTCTGTTGTCAGCACGGTCTCAAAGCGTTTTACAGCTTTATCGAACTGTCCTGACTGTATCGACATCCGTCCGAGCAACATATTTGCCGGGACATTGTCGGGTTTTTCCCTTGTTACTGCCAGTGCCATCTGCACACCTTTCATCGGTTCCGAGGTTCCCTGAATGTATGCTGAAGCCATTGCCAGTCGGGCTTCTTCATTATCGGGGTGGTCTTTTAAAACGCGCTCCAGACAAGCGATCGCTTCATTGGCCTCCCACATCTGCAGGGCACGGTCTTCTTCGTGCTCCAGCAGCTCCAAAAATAATTGGGCTGCAAAGGTGAGGTTTTTTTCGGAATTTTCCAATTTGGCCGCTTTCGCCTTGTAGAAGACCGCTATGGGGTATTGTTTATTCCGTTCCCACACGCCGGAAAGACGTGTAAAAACAGCAGCCATCCGCGAGGAGTCGCGAATGGCTGTAAGTTCATTTTCGATAGCTGTTACTGAGTCGGCGGCAGCCTTTGAGAGCTGCTTGCGGGCATCGGCGAGTATGGCATCGAAAGATGCAGCACTCATAGTGTTAGGACCCTGGGCACCGCGGGCGGCCGCTGCCATAGGCGTCGGCTCGCTTTTCTTTGGCGGAACGGTATTTCCTCCCCAGTATAAAAGTGCAATGAGTATGATGCTGACCGCGATAGCGATGTAATGTGTTGCCTTCAAGTTGACTGTCAATTTGCGGGCAAAGGTACGGAACGGTCGCTACACTGCAGGCCCTGGTTGTTGCTACTGTATTAGTCGGCCATATCGGCTTCCTTGTGTTCTACCAGCTCGTGTGCCGATTCTTTAACGGCCTGTACGAACTCTTTTGCCGGCTTGAACGCTGGAATGAAATGCTCCGGAATATCTACCGCCACATTTTTCTTGATGTTGCGACCCACTTTAGCCGCGCGCTTCTTCAGGATGAAGCTGCCGAATCCGCGAACGTAAACGGGTTCTCCTTCTACAAGCGAAGTTTTTACCTCCTTAAAGAAGGCTTCGAGGGCTACAAGGATATCTACTTTAGGAATTCCTGTCTTTTCGGCGATGCTGCCTACGATGTCTGCTTTCCTCATGGTCTAACTGTTTTAAAATGTGAACGTTATGTAGTTGAAAAGACAATTATCACGCCATGTTTTGCCAAAATTCAAAAATGCCGATGCTTTATTAACAAATAGTTGCTAAACCACTTACTAACAAACATCAAAACATTGATAATCAGCAATCAAAGATTTAAAATAAATTATCTTTTACAAGAACAAAAATACGAACAAAATGGAACAGAAAACAAATAATACATAACACACTCAAAATGTGTGGAATGCAGTGTGGAATATTTTCCCCAGATCGGGGTGTGGGAAAACGAAAAGCGCATCAATGAAAGCGCACATCGGCCGAATAAGGCATAACAGCCACCTGGAAACGCCTGCCTGTTACCGGCTGCAACGTATTGAGGCTGTACACACTATACCAGCCGGCCCTGCCGCCACAGGCTGTGGCATGGTGGGGCGCGGGCCCGTCGGGGTTGGCATTGCTGCTGGCCACCGTGAACTGCCCCGTACGGTCGTCCACACAAATGCCGTGCGGCTGGTAGAAGTCGCCATAGATCTTCTGCACCACCTCATAGGTGTTGTAGTTGATCACATAAACCGATCCGCGCCGGCCGGGCAGGGTATTGGCGGCATCTTCCATACAGGTCACAAACAGGTAGGGTTTGCTGCGCGACATGGCCAGCTCCTGCGGCAACGTGCCCACCGGAATAACAGCCAGCACCGCATCGGTGCGGGCATCAAGCACACGCACCTCATTAGTGCCCTCGCAAGACACAAAATACTTGCTGCGGTCGGGCGACATCATGATCTCGTGCGGATTGGGCGATGTTTTGTCGCCGCTGCCCGTGGTCACGGGCGGCAGTCCGTTCAGGCTCACCTTGGCATACCACGGCTCCTTGGGCGCATATTTATAGACCACATTGCCATACTGTGCCGTTATGTACATGGTATCGAAGCGGGCATCGCTGGTGATGCCGTGCGGAAACACAAACGCGCCCGCACCGCTGCCCGTGAGCCACGGCTGTGTGGTGAGCGATGTGGTGTTGGCAAACACAATGCTGCCGTTGGCGGTCCAGTCGGTAGTGCACAGGGCGGTGTCGCCGGGGGCTATGTACAGTATGTTCCACGAGCCCGTGCCAAGGGGTATCTGCCCCACCACCTTGTCGGTGCGGGTATCTATCTTTTGTATGGCAGGCCCGCCCAGAAAACTCACGTAGGCATACTTACCATCGGCCGATACACGCAGGCAGTGCGGGCTTTCTATAGAGCCCGGAATGGTGCCTACGTTAATGTAGCGCATCACCAGATTAGTCGCTGCGTCTATCACCGCCACCAGGTCACAGCCCTGCTGTGTCAGGTACACCTTTTGGCGGGTATCGTCGTTTGAAGAGAAGGCTATATTGCCCGCCTTGTCGGGTGCGCCCTCCTGTATCCAGCTTTTTAGTGTGTTGTATTCAATCTCCGACAGATGACCTGTGTTGCTGCCCGTCACATCATAGGGCATGGTGGGCAATGCCACTACACCACGCGCGGGATCGGTGTTCACAAAGTACAGCAACGGACTGTACTCAGGCGAGTAGGGAACAACTGCTGCACCGCTGCCACCACCCTCAAACAGATGCGCCCACGAATCCAGCAGCAGTCCCGCGCAGTTTTGATAACTGGCCGCATTGTGGCAGCCCGCAGTGGCACACTTGTCCACTATGATGCGGCCAATGGCATCGGGGAAGTTGCCGTAGTTGGGCGTGGGTACGGGGTCCGGCTTGCGGGGTTTGCAGGCAGTGAAGACCACAGCAAGAAAGACAGCGAAGGAAGCTACCGTTACAATTATACTGCGCATTGCATAGTGTTTACAGTATAGTAAAGTTACGGGAAAAGTGAAGTCTGTTGTCTGAATCAGGGATCAATAGGGATTTCACTGATTTCACGGAAGTGGATTGAAAAAATTCTCCGTGGAATGTTCTTTGTCTGAATCACGGATCAAAAGGGATTTCACTGATTTCACGGAAGTGGGTTGACAAAATTTTCCGTGGAATCCTTTAATCTGTGTGAACTGTGATTCAGACAAATAAAAGCCGGGAGCAGAGATTGAATTTCAATAACTGTATCTAAAGTACCGCTCTCTTAAAAGTAAGACTCTTAGAGCCAAAATTTATCAATAAACCAACCTCAAGTCGATACGCCCTGAGATAATTCAGAATCTGTGCGAGGTGGACGTCTTCTAATACCGCAACTGCTTTCAATTCAACCAACACTTTGCCTGCGACTACGAAGTCGGCGCGCCTGGAACCGATCTCTGTTTTGTGGTCTTTGTAAAAAATGGGCTGCTCAATTTCTCTCGAGTAATCCAATTTCGCAGCGATAAACTCCAACTCTAACGCTCTCTGGTATATTACCTCCTGAAAACCGCTCCCAAGGAACCTATGGACTTCAAACGCACAGCCTAAGATCCGCTCAGTGAAGTCGCCATGTTTTAGCACTATTGCCATTCTTCAAACTTACTGTTTCGGAGTGAATTTTGCTAATAGTTTTTATATCACGACAGGACGTTGCGACCCTGTTATTGCGGAGATTGGTTATGAAGAAAAACAATCGGAGTCGATGACTATCTCCATTTTGTCTGAATCACGGATTAACTGAGATTTCGCTGATTTCACGAAGTGGGTTGACAAAATTTCCATGGAATGTTCTTTGTCTGAATCACGGATCAAA
>JACSRV010000164.1 GCA_014879545.1 Chitinophagaceae bacterium
CGATGATCGCGGTTGCGGCGCTCGCAACAATGTTTACCTCTTGTAAGAAAGAATACACTTGCACATGTACTACTACTGTTGGGGGTGTATCAACATCTGCTTCTGGTAAAACAACAAAAATGACTAAGAAAGACGCGAAAGCGGCATGTGAAAAAAGCACTACCACTGCTGGTATCACTGTTACATGCAAACTCGACTAATTCTTTTAGTACGATTTTTCAACAAAAGGCGCCACTGGCGCCTTTTGTTGTTTTACAACCATTTCTTTCTTTAAAAAAAGTCTACCATATACGTTTTTCAATGTCAACTGTATCTTATTTTTACCCGGAAATTTTCTACGAATGAAAAAACTACGTTACATAATTGTTCTGGCTTTTGCTGTTTCTGGCATTACATCGTGCAAAAAAGATTACACTTGCACTTGCGCCATTACCTCAGTAGCTACCGGAAAATCTTCTAAGTCTACGGTAGAGATAAGAAACGAAAAGAAAAGTTCGGCTGCTGCTGCCTGCCGTTCACGCGAGCAGAACATCATCGGCTATAAAACTTCCTGTACAATAAACTGATCCGGAACGGCATACTATTTGCACCAACTCAGATCATACAATCATCCTTATGAATCTCAAGAACATTCTTGTCGTAATACTTACTTGCTTCAATGCAGCAACATTTGCTCAAAAAGCAGAGACAACCAAAGCTAACATCACCCTGGTGTCAGCATTTTCTAACAAAATACCTGAGAACGCGCAAACCAACCCTCCCAAAACCGGAGAGTTCTTTATTGTAAAATGGAATGAGTCATCATACCCCGAATCTGTGTTTTGGAGGGGGCAGGGCGGTTGGCTCTCTTGTAACATCGAAAAAGCCGTAAAAAAAGGGAAAAAGTACGTAGGCGCTCCTGTTGAGATCGAAAAGATCAAAAAGGGTCAGTTGCTCATGTTCAGTCCTGTCACCGGCGGCAGGTTCCCTATACCCGCAGAAATTCCCGAAAATGCCAAAAACACGATCTTTTATAAAACCGCCGGCAGCGCATGGAAATCCTTTCCGGTTAAAAAGATCAGCAAGAAATAACTGAGATTACCTGATACTATTGAATAAACAGAAATGGCTACAACAATGTTTGTAGCTTTTTCTTTTCCTGACCGCAGCTACCCCACAACCAGCTCGCGTGCACTGGCCAAAGCTGCGTCACTCGGTTGTTCACCGCCAATCATTTGTGCTATTGCCCGCACACGTTCATTTTCGGCAAGGACCTTTACCTTGGTCGATAATCGTCCGCTTGTATCGGCTTCCTTGTAAACAAAGAAATGCCTTGTGCCGCGAGCCGCTACCTGAGGTTGGTGTGTAATGCATATAACCTGATGGTACCCCGATAACTCCCGCAACAAAATACCGACCTGGCGGGCTGCCTCCCCCGATATACCGGTATCAACTTCATCAAAAATTAAAGTAGGCAAATGCAACGCTCTTGCTATCAAAGATTTAATACACAACATTATCCTGCTCATTTCCCCACCCGATGCCGCTTTATACAGCAATTGGAATTTCCCGCTCTTATTCGCATCCAGCACAAACTGCACATTGTCCATTCCGTGTAAAGAAAGTGGTGCTTCATTGATCTCTATTCCAAATCTGGCGTTCGGCATACCCACCAGGGCCAGCAATTCATTGATCCGGCTCACAAAATCAGGTGCTGCCTTTTTGCGTACATCCGACAATTGACCGGCTGCCGCCATCACCTCCGCATGCTGACGCGCTGTCTCACTTTCAAGTTCAGTAATACCTTTATCCAGATCATGGGCAACCATCAATTCTTCTTCCAAACGTTGCTGTAGAGATAACAGATCGCTTGTCGTGGCCATTCCGTGCTTTTTCAGCAATTTGTACCCCAGGTCGTTCCTTTGCTGCAATTCTTCCATTTTAGCAGGATCCAATTGCACACTACCCTGCATGTCCTCAATTTCCGCAACGATATCCTTCAGTTCTATCCATACCGACGACATTCGAGCACAGGTATCCTTTACTGCAGGCAAAACATCAGCCAGCGACTGCAATTGTTGCATCACGCGCTTCAACTCATTCACAAGTGGCTGTTCGCCCTCATTTAGCACTCCGTACGCACCCTGTAGCACAGACAGGATACGCTCCGAATGTGCCATTTGTTTCAATTGCTGCTCCGCCTCTTCAATTTCATTGTCTTTAAATGACGCTTGAACCAACTCGTCAAGGAGATACTGCTTATAGTCAGCCTCCTGCTTCAACCTGGCCAATTGCGCCTGTTTTTCCTCAAGCTCTTTTTGACACCTTTTATAGGTCTTATACTTCTCTCTGTATATCTCAGCGGCCTTTATATTGGTAGCAACAGCATCAAGCGCGTTTACCTGGAAACTATCCTCCGCAATGGCAAGATGACCAAACTGCTGTTGCAGGTCCACCAACATTGAGGTCAGCTTATTCACCACCTGAAGGGTCACCGGCGTGTCGTTTACAAACGCGCGCGACTTTCCACTTGCAGAAATTTCTCGCCTGATAATGCACACGTCGTCCTGCTCCAGCTCTTCTTCCGCCAGCGCACGGGCCAGTGGTTCATTTCCTTTCACAAAAAAATGTCCCTCGATCACTGATTTCTCTTCCTTGTTGATCAGGACAGACGTATCAGCCCGCTCTCCCAAAATGAGAGATAAAGCACCCAAAATGATACTCTTGCCGGCACCGGTCTCGCCCGTCACGGTATTCAATCCCGCGTCCGGCTCTATCGATACCCTTTCAATAATGGCATAGTTATTAATAACTAATTGCTGCAGCATGCACCAAAATTAGTGAGAACAGTGAATAACGAACACTATTTTTGCACGATGAAATGTTTTTTACGAAAGAAGATCGGCGATCGTGTCATTAACGGGCATCCTTGGATATTCGGAAACGAATTAGGGGACAGTGAAGGCACCGCTGAACCGGGCGATATCGTTGAGGTCTATTCCTACAACGGATCATTCGTCGGCAAAGGTTACATCAATCCGGCCTCTCAGATCCGCATCCGCCTGCTGACCCGCGACAAAGATGACGTGATTGACGACAAGTTCTTCGCAAGACGCATCCGCGAAGCTTGGGAATACCGGAAACAAATAGGTTATGTGGAAAACTGCAGACTCATTTTCGGTGAAGCCGACCAACTACCTGCACTCATCATCGACAAATTCAACGATCATTTCGTAATCCAGACGCTGGCACTCGGCATAGACCGCTGGAAACCGGCTATCGTTGCTGCGCTCAATAAAATATTTTCACCGAAAGGAATTTACGAACGGAACGATGTGCCGGTGCGCACACTCGAAGGACTTCCACAGATCAAAGGATTCCTGTCCGAACCGTTCGACACAAACATAGTCATCAACGAGAACGGACTCAAATTTCATGTCGACATTGAAAATGGACAGAAAACAGGTTACTTCCTCGATCAGCAGGACAACAGGCGCGCTATTCAGCACATAGTAAAAGGAGGAGATGTCCTCGAAGCATTTTGTTATACCGGTACCTTTTCTATGCACGCCGCACATTACGGCGCGAAAAGCGTCCTGGGCCTTGACATATCGGAAAACGCCGTGGCCACTGCCCGCAGAAACGCCGAGCTAAATGGCTTCTCAGACATCTGTAAGTTTCAGGCTGTCAACGCGTTCGATGTACTGAAACAATGGGTGAAAGACGGAAAAAGATACGATACCGTTATCCTCGACCCACCTGCATTCACTAAAAGCAGAGAAAACATCCAAAAGGCGATTACAGGATATAAAGAGATCAACCTCAGGGGCATGAAACTCGTAAAACCGGGTGGATTCCTGGTAACTGCGTCCTGTACCAACCTCGTTCCGCCAGAACTTTTCCTTCAGATCATTGGCATGGCCGCAAAAGATGCCCGTCGCGAACTAAGGCAGGTGGTTTGGCAGACCCAGGCCGCCGACCACCCGATTCTTTGGCATGTACCATCAACTCAATACCTGAAGTTCCTCATCGTACAGGTTCTTTAAATTGAGTGACTTTATATAGTTATCCTGACCGGGCGCAGCAGCGACCCGGTCTTTTTTTTCTCAGTCACGGTTATGCTTCTTCCAATGCGGCAATATCAATTTTGCGCATCTTCATCAGTGCGGCTCCGGCACGCTCAGCCTTATTCCTATCGTCAGAATTCAACAAAGCACCTAAATTCGAGGGGACGATTTGCCACGACAAGCCATACCTGTCCTTCAGCCAGCCGCACATTTGTTCCGTTCCTCCTCCCTCCAGCAATCCGGTCCAATAACTGTCTATCTCGTTCTGATCTTCGCAGACAACCATCAATGAGATTGCCTCGGAAAACCTGAACATTGGCCCGCCATTTATGAAATGATATTGCTGTCCGAATAGTTCAAATGCCCCCGTAAACACCTTACCCAACCGCCTGTGCATGCTAATGATCCTGCCGGTCTTAAATACCTTCAGATAAAAAGCGATAGCCTCTTCGGCCTGGTTGTCAAACCACAGAAATGGAGTTATCTTTTGCATGTTGCGAAGTATAATATCACGAAAGTACAACCTATCAAATTCTCGTTAGCTGCCCGATACCGTCAACCAACAGGGGCTATTCCGACTTCTTACAAAAAAGAAAACCGCCCGAAAAAGGGCGGCTTACTAAAAAAGTTATGGCGGTGTAGACTATTTTATATTCGGATCAGGCATTACCGTACGCTTATTGCAGTCACACTCATCCGCCTCCTGAACAAAATCGTCCAGCCTGTCTTTCACAACAAACGAATTTTTAGAATCATCTTCATACACGATCTCACTTATTGCCCAATGAATGCCGTTTGGCAAGCACATATTCAATACGCCCACCTGCTTATGATCGATAACAGAACCCACAATAGTTGCGTCTTTCGTTACGACCTTGTTACGTGACGAAGAGTAGTAAACATACGATACCTTCTTTATCTTCTTATCTACCAGGTTCTTGATGCGTACATCATACTTCTGCATCTGGCAATCGTAACAACCCGAACACTCGCGTTCGTAAGAGCACAGATTAAAGATCTTATTATGCCTCAGATAGTCAATGCTCTGCGCACGAGCACTACCTCCGATAAACGAAATTAAACCTAACAAAAACAAAAGTCTCCTTCTGATCAGCATAATAGACCTATTTTTTGAGGGGCCTTTTCGACCCGGTACACCACAAATATATAAAATGCCCGGTAAACAAATACCGAACACAACCTTTTTTAAATCATCCCATCCCGCATTTCAACGTCAAAATTCTTGATTCAGCAGCACGAAAAGCCAACAGGGTAAGATAACTTTGGCACATAAACATCGTTTTTGAAACCCGTCAACCCATATTACTCCGCCCTCACAATCGTGGTTCTTGTGCTCATCGCGTATGTCAGAGTCTTCAATTTTGATTTTATCTCTTGGGATGATACAGCCTATACCGTTGCGAATAACTCTGTTACGTCCATATCCTTCGGGCATATCAAGGAATGGTTCACCTCATTCTTTATCGGTAATTATCACCCCCTCACTATGTTCTCCTATGCATTAGATTATGCCATCGGAGGAAACCAACCCGCAATATTCCACACTACCAACATTTTACTGCATGCTGCAAACGCTGTCCTACTTTGGCGTCTGATACTCTTATTAAGCGGCGACCCACTTGTGGCGCTATTCACCGCTATATTATGGGCGCTACATCCCGCATCAGTGGAAGCCACAGCATGGATAGCCGAACGAAAAACTTTGTTATCAGGCACATTCTCTCTTGCCGGACTCATCTATTACACAAAATATACCGGCAAACCATCCACAAAAACAGCCATTATCATCGTTGGATTAGGTGCTGCCGCCATGTTATCAAAAGCCACAGCGGTTGCATTCCCCTTGTCCCTTTTCGCTATAGACATCTGGAAGGGTGACCGGAAACTGCTTAAAAAAGGACTGTCCGCAAAACTACCCCTTTTAGCCCTTGCGCTCATGATCGGCATTACTGCCGTAAATGCCCAACAAGAGGGCGGATTCCTTCACAGACACGAAGTTGAGAACCCATTTATGCACCTCCTTTACGCAGGCCATGCCTACGCTTCATACATTTTACGCATACTTTTCCCAATAAACCTCTCCGTCATATACCCCTACCCTACATCCGGCACCCTACCGGCATTCTTCAGTCTGCTCACTGCTACTGTAATTACCGCCGGCATCGTAGCCTGGAAGCGGAACAATTACATGCTGGCAGGAAGCATTGTTTTCTTCTCTGTAAACATCATCTTCCTGCTCCAGTTCATTAGTTTTGGTGAGGCACTATCCGCCGACCGTTACATGTACCTGGCATCTATCGGAATTATATTCCCATGCATCAATTCCATTTTCACATTATTCAACAATAAAAAACGCCCGGTGGCAATAACAATATCTTCCCTTGCCACTACTTGCCTCCTTTTGCTCACCTCATTCAGGGCAGCAGCTTGGCAGTCCGATCTCACTTTCTTTAGCGCACTTGCCGAGACCTTCCCAAACTCTGCTGTCGCGCACTCCAGCCTTGGCGCTCTTTACCTTCAGAAGGACGAAATGTCCCTTGCCGAGTTCCACCTCGACAAAGCTACTCAACTCGCCCCCGCAAACTACAAAGCGTGGCACAACAAGGGCAACATGTACATGAAAACAGGACGTACCATGGAGGCGTTTGAAGCATTTACAAAAAGTATCGAGATAAACGGGTACACGAAATCTTATTTCGCCAGGGCAGTCATCCATCAGGAAACCGGACGCTTCAAACTCGCCATCGCCGATATTCAACGTGTACTTTCACACCCTCCCGTAGATGTTAGAGCGTGGTACCTTTATGGCTATTGCAGTGAACAAACAGGGCATTACTCCGATGCGATCCTGGCATATTCACAGGCTATACGTATCAGCGGAAACAACTCACTTTTTTACGCCCGAAGGGGTGTTGCTGAGTCCATGATCGGCAAACATAACGAAGCGATCGCCGATCTGAAAAACGCAGTCAATTTACCCAACCCGAAACCTGAATATTTTTATTTCCTTGGAAATGCATTGTTTGCAGCATCATTGAACCCATGTCATGATTGGACAACAGCCGCAAATGCAGGCGATCAGCGTGCGATCACAGCACTACAGCAACACTGCAAATAATTGCATTAGAAACAGCAATTAACCTTCTTGTTCGCAGAATAATCAGCTATCACCCGCTGATATATCTCTTCATACATTGGGATAATATGTTGTTTCTCAAACTTACGTGCATGTGCCAGGGCGGCCTTCTTGAAATGGATCAGGTTGTCGTCATCCCTCAGTATCTCTATCGCATGCCTCGCCATATCATCCGTATCCCCAACGTCCGACAAGTATCCCGTCTTTCCATGTACATTGATCTCCTGTAGTCCTCCGGCGTTCGTCGATATCACAGGAACACCGCAAGCCATCGCTTCCAAAGCCGACAAACCGAAACTCTCCGTCTGCGATGGCAGCAGGAACAGGTCAGCTATGCTCAATATTTCACTGATCTGCTCTTGTTTACCCAAAAAGCGAATGTCACCATAAATATTCATTCCCCTCGCCATGTCTTCTACACTCTGCCTGTCAGGACCATCACCAATCATCAAGAGTTTAGCAGGAAGTTCATTCTTCACCGCAGAAAATATCTTCACCACATCATGCACTCGTTTCACACTTCTGAAGTTGGAAACGTGTACCAGAATGCGCTCGCCATCGGGGGCCAGCATCTGCTTGAAGTGGTTTTTATCCGTCTGGTGAAACCGCTTTACGTCCACAAAATTCGGCACCACCTCAATGGCTTTTTCAATTTCAAACGACCTCAGTGTCTCCTCCCGTAAACTGTCCGAAACGGCGGTGATTGCATCCGACTCGTTGATCGAAAATGTAACTACCGGTGCGTAAGTGCTATCCTTACCTACCAGCGTGATGTCCGTTCCGTGCAGTGTGGTAATAAAAGGAATATCCTGCCCCGTCTTCTTCAATATCTGGCGCGCAAAATATGCAGCAGAAGCATGTGGAATGGCATAATGCAGGTGCAGCAGATCTAGTTTCTGGTTCACGATCACGTTTACCATAGTGCTCGCTAGTGCCGTCTCATAAGGCGGAAAGTCAAAAAGCGGATAGGTGGGCACCTTTACCTCATGGAAATATATGTTCGGATGAAAGCCCTGGCTCAGCCGCACCGGTTGCTCATAAGTAATGAAATGAACCTCATATCCCTTATCCGAAAGCGCTATACCCAGTTCTGTGGCCAATACACCACTACCGCCGAAAGTCGGATAACAAACTATCCCGATACGCATTCCGTTTGCCGTTTCTGTTTTCTGTGCTCCCATAAGCTCTCATTGCAAATATCCCACTAGTCTACAAATATATGTCGATACGTCTATTACATTTCCCGATAAATGCTTTAACCTCCCTATTTCTTCCACTTTCTGGTGTCCGGATCGTTCCTTTGGAGTTATTCACACTATCTGTAGATAACTTTTCTCCTCAGCTACTCATTACACAAAATTTGACCATAGTTTTATAGTACGTTTGCATTGTTCATTTTCATTAATCTTCCTGTATGTCTGTTGCGACAAACCCTCGTCGGTATGTCATTAGTTTTATATTTATCGGGGTGGCTGTTATCATGCTGCTCAGGCTATTCTTTTTGCAGAATTTTGAACCTAAATACAAGATCCTGGCGAATGACATAGCTATTTACAAAAAGGTGGTTTATCCGCCACGTGGGGTTATCCGCGACCGAAAGGGACGCACGCTCCTTTCTAACACCCCTATCTACGACTTGATGATCACGCCGCGCAACGTGCCGAAAAACTTCGACACGGCTGAATTCTGCGCGGCACTCGACATTGACAAAGCCACCTACGAACGTATTCTTGGTAAAGTACTCATTCGTAACATAGATGTCAGGCAAAGCCCCTTCATTGAACTTCTCAACGAAGAACAGACAGCACGGTATCAGGAAAATGCATACAAATTCCCGGGCTTCGAACTCGTAGAAAGGAATATCCGTGTGTATGAGAAACCTATAGCCGGACTTATGCTCGGGTACATCGGTGAGGTGTCTCCCGAAATGCTGAAAAAACCCAGATATCAGTCCTATCGTCAGGGCGACTATACCGGTCTCAGTGGCCTCGAACTTCAATACGAAGAGGCGCTTCGCGGACAACGTGGGGTGCACTTCCTGGAGCGCGACAAATTCAATCGCCCCCGCGACCCCTACAAGGGTGGCGCACTCGACACACTCGAAGTTTCCGGCAAACAGCTTGACCTATACCTGGACATGGAGCTACAGGAGTATGCGGAAAAACTCATGGCCAACAAGATCGGTAGTGTAGTGGCCATAGATCCACGCACGGGTGGCATTCTCACCATGGTCAGCAGCCCCACCTTCGACCCCAACCTGCTGAGGGGCAAGGAGCGCGCGCGCAATTACGCCAACCTCCACAAAGAAGCTACCCGTCCGCTTTTCAACAGGGCCACTCAGGCCATGTATCCACCCGGCTCCACCATCAAACCATTCACAGGTCTGGTGGCACTGAACGTTGGTGCCATCACACCAGACTATGGCTACGGATGCCGCGGCAGCTACGGTGCCTGTAGCCGCTCCATCGCCTGCGAACATAAAGACGCCGGACACGCAGCCAATTTCGGACTCGCCCTCGCTCACTCTTGCAACGCATATTTCTGCCATCTCTTCCGCCTCACTGTCGATTACCGCAATTTCGGCAGCGTTAAGAAAGGACTGCAGGCTTGGCACGATTACTACAAAAGTTTCGCCTATGGTCGCCAGACCGGCATCGACATTCCTTTCGAAGGTAAAGGACTGGTGCCCGATTCCAACCTGTACAATAAGATGTACCGCGGCTCATGGAATTCTTGTACCATTGTCTTCGTCGGCATGGGACAGGGCGAATTGCTCCTCACCCCGCTCCAAATGGCCAACGGCATGTGCATTATAGCTAATAAAGGCTATTACTACACACCTCACTTTGTTAAGGCCATAGGTAAGAATGAAAACGACACAGCCTTGCGCAAGTATCACGAAAAACACGTCGTTCTCAACATTCCGGATGAAACTTTCGAGGTCGTTCAACAGGCCATGCAGGATGTGGTCGATCACGGTACCGCCGCTGCCGCAAAAATTGACGGTGTTACTGTTTGCGCGAAAACGGGTACTGCAGAGAACAAAGCAATTGTAAACGGAGAAGTGATAAAAATGCAGAACCACTCCATGTTCGTTGCTTTCGCGCCCCGCGAAAATCCTAAGATCGCTATCGCAGTAGCCATCGAGAACGCCGGCTTTGGTGCCACATGGGCCGCCCCCATCGCAAGCCTCATCATGGAGAAATACCTAAAAGACAGTGTCACCTACAAACGAAAAGCAGTAGAAGACAAGATGATGAACGCCAAACTTATAAACAAATATGTATATACGATTGATTCTGTGATCCGCCTCCGCGACCTCCGCACATACAATGCACGCGTTGCCCGCAAGCGCGCTGCCGACAGCACAAAGAAAGCAAACGACTCTATACTATATCACCGTTGGATAAATTATAAGATGCGTACCAACAACCTTAAAGCGACCAACAAAAGGAAATAAGTCAAGTTATGAGCGACCTGAAAAAAACACTCTTTAACAGGATTGACACTCCGCTATTACTAATGTACCTCGCATTGGTAACAGTGGGTATCCTCGCCATCTTTTCTGTTGAACACCGCACCACCGACACTTCACTCATCATGATGAACAAAAGCTATATGAAACAGATCATATGGCTGGGATACTCACTTTTCATTGGCTTTATCATCATACTCACCGACAGTAAGTTCTTTTCCTCCTTTGCGTTTCTCCTGTACACCGTCTGTATCATCATACTGATAATCACCATTTTCGCGGGGGTCGATGTCAAAGGTTCTCGGTCATGGCTGGGTATCGGTGGGTTTCGTTTTCAACCCGGCGAAGTGGCGAAGATCTTTACCGCCATGGCACTCGCCAAATTCTTCTCACTGAATGAGACCAACTTCAAAAAACTCCGCGACCGCCTCATTGCCGCAGCTATAGCGCTTGCTCCCGCGGTGTTCATCCTGTTACAGAAGGAAACGGGCCTCGCCCTCGTTTACATGTGCTTCTTCCTCGTCATGTATCGCGAGGGACTGCCAAGCGTCATACTCGTTCTCGGATTCGCCGCCATAGCGCTCGTACTCACTTCCTTACTTATCAACCGCATCACACTTGCCATCCTCCTCACAGTCTTCACTATTCTCATTGGGTTGCTGATCAGACATACGCTCAAGCGTCGCATCGCCGCCCGCGTCATCCTCATAAGCGCCTGGGGATTCTCCCTACTATTCTCCCAGGTCGCCGTGCCGTTTGTTTTCAAACACGTGCTTCAAAAACACCAGATCGAGCGTATTTACTCCATGATCGGCATAGATGTTCCTGACGAATACAACAAAGCCATTGCCCCTGGCGAAGAAAAAAAGGAGAAAACGAACAGTTCAGAATACAACGTACTGCAATCCAAAATAGCTATCGGGTCGGGCGGCATGTTCGGGAAAGGATTCCTCAACGGCACTTCAACAAAGAATCAATTTGTACCGGAACAGAATACCGACTTCATTTTCTGTGCCATTGGCGAACAATTTGGTTTCCTCGGCAGTGCCGGGCTGATTATCCTATACATCTCAATGATGTTACGCATCCTGTATCTTGGAGAGCGGCAACGCTCCGATTTCACCCGGGTATATGCTTATTGTGTGGCGAGTATCTTGTTCTTCCACTTCGCCGTGAATATCTCAATGACCATTGGCCTGGCTCCCGTTATCGGTATCACCCTTCCATTCATAAGCTACGGTGGCTCCTCTTTGCTGGCCTTTAGTATACTCATTTTCATTCTCATTCGCCTTGATGCCGACCGTCAGGTACTGATACGTTAACCTCGGTTGCGTCTTGTATGCCAAATCCGCTGGGGAACCAACAGGTGTAGATATTTCCTATATCGTTACCAGGTAATGAATGAAGCTATCCTTTTATCAAATGGCTCGGCGGTGACAGTCCCTTGTACATTTATACACTGAAACTTTACCTCTTTGTATCTTGCACACCACAAGGCAACTCAGACATTTGAAAAATATACTTGGCATATCCTGCTTCTACCACGACTCAGCGGCGGCTATCACCTCCGGCGGTACAATCGTGGCTGCCGCTCAGGAAGAGCGCTTCACCCGACGCAAACACGATGCCGGGTTCCCCACAAATGCAATAAGGTATTGCCTTGAGGAAGCAGGACTTACACTGAACGACCTGGACGCCATCGTTTTCTACGACAAACCACTACTCAAATTCGAAAGACTACTCGAAACTTATTTCGCCTTCGCGCCCAAGGGTCTGCTATCGTTCCTCAAGGCAATGCCGGTCTGGTTGCACGAAAAGCTATTCCTGAAAAAACAGATCTACGACGGGCTAACGGACGTTGGCCCATACGATAAGAGGAAGATAAAATTACTCTTCTCCGAGCACCACCTCTCTCATGCAGCAAGCGCTTTCTATGCATCACCCTACAGAAATGCTGCCATACTCACAATTGATGGAGTTGGAGAATGGTCTACGGCTTCTATCGGTATCGGCAAAGAGAATAAAATATCCATTATCAAAGAGCTTCACTTCCCCCACTCGGTCGGTTTGCTCTACAGTGCTTTTACCTACTTCCTCGGATTCCGTGTCAACTCCGGCGAATACAAACTCATGGGGCTCGCCCCTTATGGCCACCCTCACGCACCACAAACAATCGGCTTTACTGAAACGATCAAGGGCAAACTGGTCGCCATCAAAGAAGATGGCTCCATTTGGCTCGATCAGGACTACTTCAATTATGCCACAGGATTGCGCATGGTGAGGCACGATAAATGGGCAGACCTTTTTGGTTTCCCGCCACGCACCGAAGGATCGGCAATTGAACAACATCATTGCAACCTTGCGCTTGCCATCCAGAAGGTTACAGAAGAGATAGTATTGAAAATGGCAAATGAAGCCCGCAAGATAACAGGTGAACAAAACCTCGTAATGGCAGGTGGTGTTGCACTCAATTGTGTGGCCAACGGCCGACTGCTTCGTGAAAAGATATTCGACAACATCTACATTCAACCAGCCGCCGGCGATGCTGGCGGCGCTCTCGGCGCGGCCTTGGCAGTCAACTTTATGTACTTCGACGAAGAAAGATCCACCGACGGAATTCACGACCTGATGGCGGGTGCATACCTCGGACCCGAATATTCAGAAAAGGAGATATCGGCAATGAACCGGAAGGCAAGTTCGGTTTACACTCACTTTACCAACTTCAACGAACTCACCTCATTCATCGCGGGCAGGCTCGCTTCAGGCGATGTCGTCGGCTGGTTTCAGGGGCGCATGGAATTTGGCCCACGGGCACTCGGAAACCGCAGCATACTCGCTGATGCCCGAGATCCCGACATGCAAAAAAAGCTGAACCTCAAGATAAAATATCGCGAAGGTTTCCGCCCGTTTGCCCCTTCTGTCCTCGCCGAAGATACCACGCGATATTTCGATCTCGCCCCGGCATCGCCCTACATGTTATTTGTAGCTCCGGTCACAAACAACCATCGCAAAGAACTTCCGGTCAACTACAACGAACTTACATATGCGGACAGACTATACTGTACACGCAGCGACATTCCTTCGGTCACACATCTCGATTTCTCTGCCCGCATCCAGACCGTGCACAAAGAAACCAATAGCCGCTACTGGGATCTGATAAATGCGTTCAAACAACAGACCGGATACAGCCTTCTTATAAATACAAGTTTCAACGTTCGTGGTGAACCCATCGTATGCACTCCGTTAGACGCATATACATGCTTTATGAGTACCGACATGGATATACTCGTCATCGGAGACTATGTGTACCTAAAGACAGAACAACCAGATTGGCAGAATATTGACAAGTGGAAAAGAGAATTCACAATCGATTAACCTCATCAAAAGATTAATTTTAAAGAGAAAAAACGCTGGCTAATTATGGATTCAATCAAAGACATCTGGCTATTCATCATTAACCGTAAAAAATACTGGCTCGCACCTGTTATCGCTGTCCTGCTGCTATTAGGTATTCTCATTATATTCGGTGGCTCTAGTGCCATTGCTCCTTTCATTTATACATTATTCTAGTTCATGACACCCAATAAAATGAGATCAGATCCGGCAAAAACAGTACTTACTATCTCGGTGGGCTTTCTCATTGTTTATCCCATTTGTTCTTGCGATCATCTTTTTGATAGGAGTTATCGATATGGCAAGGCAGTTGAATAGGGAGTCTTTAGTGAACGGAGCAAGCGCTGGAGTTGGCGGATTTTCCGTGATAATGGTTTTGCTTTGTTTGGCGATTCTTTTTGGGGTTTACTGGCTGTTCAAATCCTGCACTATGTTGGCTGTTTTATCGGTATTGTTTGTTTCTGGCTTTATGTTGGTTGTTCTATGGAAGTTAACGATTTGGTCTCTCCGTTCTTTATAGTGCGCCTGATCTGTTGTATATGGATGTTATTACGTTCGGCTGTTCGTTGTGCGAAAAACCCCTGTGAGCTTACTCCACTCACAGGGGTAGATTTTTGATATGCCAGCCTCTCCCTTATGGTACGTAGCGCAGCAGGCCTCCACCGGTGAAGCTATCACCGCCGCCCATCCAGAGCGTATTATATTGATCGATAAAAGCCACGCGCAGATAATTGGTGGTGATACCGCCTTCGGTGGTGATTTTGGCCCAGGTTGCACCGCCATCCTCCGAAATCAGCAGCCCGTTGCTCGTGCCAAGGTAGATGCTGCCCTGTGAATCCACTGCCAGGCTGGTCAGGGATGTGAACACATCCAGAGTTTCGCTGTCGTATGCACCAGCCAGCACCGTGACCGGGACGTTGTCCGCGCCAATGCGCACCAGCGAGTTGGTGCGCGCCACCAGCAGACTGCCGTCCGGCTCACGGACAAGCGCCACTACGCCGCCCATTTCATCCTGGCTAAAGGCCATCTCAATTTTGCCATCGATGAAGCGATACAGGCCATTGCCGCCAATCCACAGCGTTTGACCATCGCCAAACAGGGTGTTAATGCGCCCCTCGGGTAGGCCATCGGCGACCGAGTATTCAACCACCAGCTCGCCGTTTTCAAGCACTCGCACCGGCTGGTCGTCCTTGGCTACCCAGGCGCGTCCCTGTGGGTCGAGCGCCAGGCTGCGCACAGAGTAATATTCGTTGCCGTCAAAGACTGTCCAACGCCCGGCGCCATCGAAGTAGGAAAGCTGGCCGTTGGTAAAGACCGCCCACATGCCGCCATTTGAATCCGGGACGAGGTTGCTGGCCCAGTTGCCGCCGGGTACATTCGGGGTATCACGCTGGTTCAGGTAGAGAGTCCATTCACCTGCCGGGTTGGCCGGGTCGATCACGTGCGTGCCATTGCCAGTACCAACCCACAGCATGTTGTTGGCATCCAGCGCCAGCGAAGCGACAAAGTTCGAGTTGAGTTTGTTGTCTTCGGCAATCAGCCAGACCTCGGCTTTCTCCTCGCCGTATTTCAATACCTGTAAACCCTGACGCGTGCCGTAGAAAATCCATTGCGGAGCCTGGCCGCTTTCGCCGAGCAGTTCAAAGGAGGCGATGCCATCCCGCGTATATTCGTGGGTAAAGAGGCATGTTTCTGTTTGCGGGTCAAACTGGCAGATGCGCCCAACCCCGATCGGGTAGGTGGAAAGCCAGAGCGTTCCATCCTCGGCGGCCACCAGGTTGTTGATTTCGCCTGGCAACCCCTCGATCATGGTCCACTGGCCGCCGCGGAATTTGAGCAGGCCGCTCGATGCGCCAACCCAGACGGTGCCATCGCTGGTGCGCGCTGCCGAATAGGCCCGTTGGCTCTGCATCCCCTTGGATTCATCGTAAATGGTTACACTCCCGTCCGGGGCGACGATGTTCACACCGTTGTAACCGGTCATGACCCAGATGTCACGCCCGATAACGCTGATTCCGCTCACGCCGTTCCAACTCAGGCCGTTGGAGGATGTGTAGCGGATGTAAGTGTTGTTGACAAAATCATACACGCCGATGCCGCTGTAGCCTAGAATCAGGCGGTTGTTGGCCTGGTCGCAGTACAACTCTGAAATTTTGGTATTGATTGAAGGCTCTTCTTCCTGCACGCTCAAGGGGCTGAATTCACCGCTTGCCAGATCGAGCACATCCACGCCCAGCTCATGGCCGATCACCACACTCGGATTCGGCAGGTTACAAACCTCGACCGCATAGATTGAGATGTGGCGCAAGCCGTCCATCGTGTCGAACTTGCGGTAATTTCCCGAGCCGATTTCCCAGGCTACCAACCCGCCCGTGCCGCCGGCATAGATGACATTTTCATAACGTGCCGTATCGTAGATGATATTGGCATTGGTGTAAATATAATTTCCGCTTTCGGCCTGCAGGGGCGGCAAGGTCGCGGCTGGGATTGGGGTTGGCTCGGCGGTCGCCTCGGGGGCTGCCACTGGCGCGGCTTCGGTTGCTGTATCGGCCGATTGCGCACCCGAATCAGGCGCGGCCGCCGGTGATTCCGCCGCAGGCGTACTGCAAGCTGTTAACAAAAGAGCAAAGATCAACATAAAAAACAGGACTTTCTTCTTCATTACTTCTCTCCTCAAAATAAAATAGATTGGTCATCCTGCCCGGCCTCTGTTCGGGGCAGGGTGAGTGCTCGTAAATGCTCAAAGAGTGCCTCCAGGCTCGCAAATCCCTGGCGGGTGTCCGAGTGTGCATCCACCAGCATGGCGCGCCATTCCTGCGAATCGCCCTCTGTCCACAGGCGCAGCAGGTAAGATTGGTATTTGGAAGATTGGAGTTTTCTCATCGGCATTCTCTTGTTTATAATGATGACAGCTAAACGTTCAGGAAACGTTCAGAAAATATGAGTTTCAAACTTGAAATCACCACCCTCGGCGGATTGGACATCCGCAAAGACGAACAACCCCTGCCCGGCCTGGCCTCGCGCAAAGCCGAAGCCCTTCTGGTCTATCTGGCTGCCAATCCGCAGGTCCACAGCCGCGAAACCCTGGCCGACCTGCTCTGGGATGACCGCTCTCCGGCCCAGGCGCTCGGCAACCTGCGCGTCCTGCTCAACAGCCTGCGCAAGCCCCTCGGCGAAATGCTCGAAATCACCCGTCAGAGTGTCTGCTTGCCGCCCGGCCCTGGTTGGCAGCTTGACGCTTTGCACTTTGAGACCAGCATCCGTACCCAGCAGCAGCGCGAACGCGGCGGCCTGACCCTGACTTCGGCCTCTGCCGAAGCCCTTGAAAACGCCCTGAACCTGTATCGTGGCGACTTTCTGGCCGGTGTTTACTTCCGCGAGAGCAGCCGCTTCGAAGAGTGGGCCATGCTCACCCGCGAATGCTTGCGCCTGCAAGCCATGACCGCCCTCGAAAACCTGCTCGACTACTACAAACGCTGCGGCGACTACCCTGCCGGCATCCGCGCCGCCCAGCGCCTGCTCGAATATGACCCCCTGCGCGAAGAAACCCACCGTGAGCTGATGACCTTGCTGGCGCGTAACGGCCAGCCTGCCCTGGCTTTGCGTCAGTATGAAATTTGTCGCGAGTTTTTGGAAAAGGAAATGGGCGTTTCCCCGGCCCCCGAAACCGAATCCCTTTACCGAAAGTTATCCGCCGCCCCGGCCTTTTCCCACAGCGGACTCCCCGTATACGGGACGCCGTTCATCGGGCGCGAATCCGAACTGGGGCAGATTGCCGCCCTTTTGCGCCAACCGTCAAACCGGCTGGTGACCCTGCTTGGGCCGGGCGGCATCGGCAAGACCCGTCTGGCCGCCGAAGCCGCCGCGCGGGTTAGCGCCGAATTCCTGAACGGAATCATTTTCATTCCATTGCACAACGCCCCCGAAGCTGATTCGCTCGCACTGACGCTGTGCGAAGCCCTCGGCCTGCCTCCCCAGCCCGGGCAGACTCCGCTTCATTGTTTGCTCAAAGCCCTGGCAGGGCAGGAAATCCTACTGGTGCTCGATAACTTTGAAGAGCACACTGCCCAGGCCGGGCTGTTGGCGCAAATCCTGTCTGCCGCACCGGGTGTGTGCATGCTGGTCACCTCGCGCGCCCGGCTAAATCTGCAAAATGAAAGGGTGTTGGATGTGCCCGGTCTGGATGTGGCCGCGCAGGAATCGAGCGCGGTGCAATTGTTCTGGCAAGTGGCCCGGCGCGTACACCCCGCCTTCGAACTGGATTCTGCCAGCCTGCCGCATGTCGTCCGCATTTGCAAATTGGTGATGGGCGCGCCGCTCGGCATCGAACTGGCCGCCGCCTGGGTGCGCACGCTCCCGGTTGAGCAGGTTGCCGAAGCGATTGCCCGCGACCTCGACACGCTCTCCACCGCCAGCTCGGATGTGCCCGAGCGTCATCGCAGTTTCCGGGCGCTGATTGACCACTCGTGGGAATTTCTCTCGGACGGGGAGCGTTCCGTTTTCTGCCACTTGTCCGTGTTCGAGGGCGGGTTCGATTACTCTGCCGCCCAAACCGTTGCCGGGGCAAGTCCGGCGACCTTCTCCGGGTTGGTGGACAAGTCCTTTGTTCAGCGCGAAGGCTCTGGCAGGTACGCCATCCACACCCTGTTGCGGCAGTACGCGGTCGGGAGGGTCAGTGAATGCCTGCCGCGTGGTGAAAATCCCCACGAATCCTTCTCACGTTACTATCTCACTTTTGCATCCCGCCGCGAAGCCGACTTGCGCGGCCCGCGCCAGCCCGAAGCCCTTGAAGAACTGGTCGCCGAACTGGAAAACCTGCGCGCCGCGCTGATTTGGGCGGCAGAAAATCGCCGCGATGATTTGCTCGCGC
>JACSRV010000062.1 GCA_014879545.1 Chitinophagaceae bacterium
AGATGTGTATAAGAGACAGTTTAAACTGATTCAGGAACAAGATGGTTGTTGGGATTTCTTGAGAATTGGTAAAGTCTATCAGCTAAATTTATTAGTTGTTGATGCTGTGAATGTTGGGAAAGTTATGATGCCGTTATCGGGAAGTGGTTTTGTCAAGGACGACATACGAATATTGAAACATAGTGAATATTTTTATTTTTCAGATCACTTGAACGGTAGGCTTTTCTCTAAAAAAAGCCGTATTCCCGTACCATGGATTTCTAATTAGTGAAAGTAAGAGTCCCATTTGCCGCAGACTTTGCACCATTTTGCGCAAAGTCTTTTTGCCTTGTGTCAAAATTCTTGCAAGTGTTTTTCACTTGCGTAATTATCCGCCTGTATTATATGACACCACCAAAATCACACTATCACAGATATTTCTTTTGCCCGCCTTACCGATTGTGGGTAACTTGAATAGAAGTTTGAAATAATGTACCTGATTGCCATGTATAGTAATTTTATCTCACTTATTGTTGTGGGAAGAGGTGCGCAGTTATTGCGCAGTTTTGGGAAGCAAAATGTGCACCTGCTTCCCACCTTTTTATTGAAAATCAATTAGTTGGTGTAACATGGGGGAAGAAGAAAAAAAGTGCGCAGATGGGAATTATCCTTGGTCAGATTTGAGCAAAAGTTTCAAGATTCGGTAGAGGGGCGATTGGGGTAGCTTTCTGATAATAGATATACCACCTTTCATTTGGCAACCTATCTTTGAGTTTTTACAATTTGCGTTTACTTTTGACAGAATAGAAAGCAGCGGAACAAAATGGCAACCAAACCAAATAAGAAACCAATAGGTCAGCAACCCGTTCAGAATACCCAGGCAAACCTCGGCGCCTCTCAAAAGGCAGCACCGGCGTCACTGACTGCCCCCGCCGATCTTTGGTCGTTCAGAAACCTGTGTATCCTCATCGGTCTCGTGTCCTTTGTTGTTTATTTTAACACCATATGGAATGGTTTTGTAATGGATGACGTCATGGTGCTCAAAGACAATCGCATGGTACTGCGTGGCACCAGCGCCATCCCCGAGCTCCTGTCCACTCCGCACATGAGGGGCTACCTCATTATCCCGAACGATCTTTATCGTCCGCTGTCGCTGGTCATGTTCGCCATAGAATACCAGTTTTTCGGACTGTCGCCCGCAGTGCATCACTTCTTCAATATCCTCACATTTGTGGGTTGCAGCGTCATGCTGTTCATAGTGCTGCACAAACTGTTCGATGGCAAAAAAATGGCTGTGGCATTTATGGCAGCACTCATTTTCGCCGTGCATCCCGTGCATACCGAGGTTGTCGCCAACATCAAAAGCCGCGACGAACTGATGTGCTTCTTCTTTGGCTTCCTGTCGCTTAGTATTTTCCTCAATTATATGAAGGAGGGCAAGATGTCGCAGTTGCTTTTGGGCACGCTCATGTTCTATTTGTCCATCATCTCAAAAGAAACGGTCATCGCATTTGTAGGCATTATTCCTATTATCTTCTTTTTCTACCGCAACGAGAACAAGCAGCGCGCTGCCATGATCACCGGTGGCACTTTACTGGCATTCGGCATTTTTATGGCCATTCGTACCTCTGTGCTCAATGCCTACGATGCAAACCAGCCGGCCGCGCAGGTCGAGTTCATTGACAATGCCCTGGCCGGTGCGTTCGACATGCCGCTTTCCGGTCTCACCGTTTTTGCAACCAAGGTAGTAGTTATGGGGCATTACCTGCGGTTGATGTTCATACCGTATCCTTTGCTCAGTACCTATTCATTCAACAGTATTCCCTTTGCCGATCTCTCCAGCATCGGTTTCTGGATATCGTTGGCGTTATATGTGGCCATGATCTGGTTTATGGTCACCCGTTTCCTCAAAAACAAGAAAGACCCGTGGGCATTTGGTATCATGTTCTACTTGGCAACTATCTTCCTGTTCTCCAACTTCCCGTTCCTCATGGGTGCCGAGCTGGCCGAGCGTTTCGCATTCTTCGCGTCTGCCGGCACTTGCCTGCTCATGGCACTTGCCATAGAACACTGGATCATAAAAGTAAAAGATGCCGACATTACAGCTATGCGCGGCAGCAAGGCGCTCATGGTGTTATTGCCTGTTTGTCTGCTGTATGGCGGTATGACAATTGCCCGCAACTTTGAATGGAAGGATAACCTCACACTATACAAGGCCGACATAAAACGTTCTCCGAACGATGTGCGCCTGTACCACAACGTAGGTTCGGCGCTGGCAGAGGAACTGTACGAGCAGGAACCCGATTCTATGAAGAAAAAGCAGATAGACGACGAGGCCCTTACCTACCTGCGCAAAGGGTTGGAGATCTATCCAAGCTATTCAAGCCTGTTTGTAGAGATGGCCCGTATCTACGACCGCAAGAAACAATATGACTCCGCCATCAAATATAACCAGCTGGCACTGAAGTTCAGCCCCATAGATTTCACCGCCAACAACAACCTGGGTAGTGTGCTGCTTACCGCAGGCAGGTACCGCGAGGCTATTCCATATTTCCTGTTGGCAATGCAGTACAATCCGAACTTCAAATACGCCTACCTCAATGTGGCCCGTTGCTACAACCAGTTGCAGCAATACGACTCTGCAGTGATCAACTACCGCAAGCTGTTGGAATTTGAACCGCAGAATTTGGAGGTGATTCAGGAACTCGGCACTTCCTACTTTATGCGCCAGAAGTACGACTCTGCCAAGTTCTACTATGATATCATTTTGCAAAACAAGCCCAACGATGCCAATACCATCAATAACATCGGGGCCATATTGCTCAATACCAAGCAGTACGCGCAGGCTGTCACTTATTTTCAGAAGGCCATTGCCGCGAACCCTGGCTATTTTAATGCATATTCCAATCTGTCTCGTGCGCTGTATTTCTCAGGGCAGTATCAGGCTGCTATCGACAATATCAACAAAGAACTGCAGATCAATCAACAGGCAGCCATCAACGATGTACCATACATCGCCCTTTCTTACCAGAAAATGGGCAACATGGCCAAGGCCAAAGAGTATGAAGCGATATCAAGGCAGTATTTCTCCAATTTCAGGCTCGAGTAACAGCATCACAAGGAGCGTTGTTAAATACTATGAACCGTAGTCTGCTGTTTGTTGTTGTTGCCCTGTTGTTGACGGGTATTGCTGCCTTTGGGCAGGATACCACCATAGCGCCGTCTGCTTTTGGGATAGAGGTGAATGCCATAGGTGGTAAGATCATCAGGCATTCCGAGAAATTCCCTACCGATGTGCCGTCATTCTCAGTAGCTACCGACGTCAACTTCGTATGGCAGACCACCGGCAAGAAAGACTGGCACCAGCGCCGTGGTTTTCCGGTGGTGGGGGTCGGGCTCACCCTCACCGATTACCGCAGTAAGCACATTTTTGGCAGGTGTGCCGGGGTATATCCCAATCTGCAGGTCCCCATCATCCGGTGGGTCAATTGGGAGTGGACCTGCCGAATGGGCGTTGGGTTGGCATACGTAACAGGAAAGTACAAGCTGCTGTCTGACCTTGATACCCTGAACACGGCCATTAGCTCGCACCTGAATGCTTTTCCGGTATTCGCCTCCGACATTCGCTACAGGCTGAATAGTCACCTGGATTTACAGGGTGGGCTCACGTTCACCCACATTTCAAACGCCCTGTTCCGCGAGCCCAATCTCGGTGTGAATATGCTGGGCGGGCACCTTGGGGTTCGGTACTTCCCACGCATCTCGCGGCCGTTCCTGAACCACAGCACACTGCAGCCGTTGCCCAACCGTTGGTTATTGGATGTGAGGGGCGCCATATCGCACAAAGTGGCACGTGCCACCGGCGATCCAATTCTGCCTGCCTATGTTGGTGCGGTCTCGGTGAGCCGAAGGTGGAAGAACAAGAACAAGGTGTTCGCAGGTATTGACGCCGCCTATCATAAAGACGTATATGCGTTCCTCATCACCTATGGCGTGGAGTACGGACAAGAGAAACAACACTCCTGGGACGGCGGCTTTTTCCTCGGCAACGAGTTTATGGTGGGTAGGGTAGGCATTCTGGGTATTGTTGGTACTTATTACCGGCAGACCTTCCTCGACTTTGAGCCCGTGTATGAAAAGCTCGGTGTTAAGTACTACCTGCGCAATGTAGAGAAAGGGCCGTTCCGGGAGGTGTACCTGTCCGCTATGCTCAATACACACGGCATAGTGGCCGAGTATTCCGAGTTCGGATTGGGGGTCGCTTTCTGATGGTTTTGAAGCCGTGCCAGGGCGGTTGGTAATAGACAGATTTACTTACCTTTGCGCCCATGCCAGCAATATCGAATCGTGGTGCGCACATGCCGCCATCACCCATAAGAAAGTTAGTTCCGTTTGCCAACGCTGCTAAGAAGCGGGGCACTAAGGTATACCACCTCAATATAGGTCAGCCCGACATTGAGACACCTCAGGCTATTCTCGATGCCGTTCGCCATACCGACATGAAGGTACTCGACTACAGCCCCAGCGAGGGCTTTGAGTCATATCGCAAGAAGTTGGTAGAATACTACAAACGCAACGATATTGATGTTACTACAGGCAACATCATCGTGACCACAGGTGGCTCTGAAGCGATCTTGTTTGCTATCATGACCTGCCTCGATGCCGGTGATGAGATCATTATCCCTGAGCCTTTTTACGCCAACTACAATGGCTTTTCAACCAGTGCCGGCGTGAAGGTGGTGCCCATACCATCGGGTATAGAAACAGGTTTCGCGCTGCCGCCTATCGAAGAGTTTGAGAAAGCGGTAACACCACGCACAAAAGCCATTATGATCTGCAACCCCAATAACCCTACCGGTTATCTGTACAGTGCTGATGAGCTGAATGTACTGAAGGAGATCTGCTTGAAACACGATCTGTTCCTTTTCAGCGATGAGGCCTACCGCGAGTTCTGCTATGATGGTCGCAAGCACATATCAGCACTGTCTATTCCCGGTCTGGAGAACCATGCCATTCTGCTCGATACGATCTCTAAGAGATACAGTGCATGTGGTGGCCGTATCGGAGCCTTCGTTACCCGCAACCAGCAGGTGCTGGATTCGGCCATGAAGTTTGCACAAGCGCGTCTTAGTCCGCCATCGTTTGCGCAGATACTTGGTGAAGCAGCCGTGGATCTGCCTTCCGATTATTTTGATGCGGTGCATGCCGAGTACACCTCAAGAAGGGATCTTCTGGTGAAGCGCCTCATGTCCATACCGGGTGTCAAGTGTCCGTTGCCGGGTGGTGCGTTCTACGCTATTGCCCAGCTACCGGTTGCCGATAGCGAGCGTTTTTGTCAGTGGCTGCTGGAGAACTTCTCTCACAACGGTGCTACCGTTATGATGGCGCCGGCGGCAGGTTTCTACGCCACCCCAGGTAAAGGAAAGAATGAAGTTCGTCTTGCTTATGTCCTCAATACCGATGCCATCAATGGTGCTATGGATTGCCTTGAAGAAGCACTGAAACAGTACAAAGACTGATCTGATATTTAAATGATACACAATGGAGGGGCTGTGTACAACAGTCCCTCCATTATTTCTGACCACCTCCTGACGAAGGTCAGTTTTACTGCTGACTGTGGTTACTTTGGCCCTTCTTGTTTGTAGCGAACTTTGTGGCATAAAATTCAAGGTTATGAAGGTGAATATGTTGTTTGCAGATAGGGTTATCAGGTTAGTAGCTTCTTTTGTGTATCTGATTCTATATTTTACAGGTGTTATCCATCCGGGCATAGGGTTGTGGTTGATGCCGGTTGCGGTTGTTTTCTTTATTACCTCTTACACAGGTTTTTGCCCGCTATATGCTTTGTTGGGCGTAGGTGCAGGTAAAAAGAACAGGATGGCACACTAATGTGTTGTTTCTCACAGTTTCGTGCATTAGGTTGATTTAAATAGTAAGATCACTTTGCTTTTAACAAATAGTGAGGTAAATTTGGTGTAACCAAAAAATACACGACACATGAAAAAACTGTTTTTTGTTGCCCTCGCGGCAGGAATGCTATCTGCATCGCCAAGTCATGCAGGATTTATTATGAAGAAAAAGCCGGTTGCGATCGAGCAGGTTGCAGCGGCAGGTGAGCCGGTTGCTATGACGGCAGCACCGTCAGACAATAGTACCGCTACTGTTACTCAGGCGCAGAATGCTACGCAAAAACAAACGATTGTTTCTAAGCTGCTGACGAAGGGTGGTGCGGAAATATCTAAAGCGCTCTACGTTGTTCTTGCCATCATCGGTTTCGGATGGTTGGCAATGGGTATCAACGATAACTTCGAAGGTTGGGATTGGGTGCTGTCATTGGTGCTTTATTGTATTTTGTGGCTGCCTGGCCTCATCTACACTCTTGTTAAGATGAAAAAGTACTACAAGTAATCACAAGATAGTTTTATAATTCAACGAGGGATGCACGAACTGTGCGTCCCTCTACTTTTTTGAGCGTGTGTCCAATAAAATATCGATGCTATTTGCCCGGTTGTAAACGCTCCACTTCAGGCATTATCGCGTTCACCAATGAGTCCATCTCGTCCGGGTGTGCTTTATACCAAACCATAGCCTTTTCAAAAGCTTCGCGCGTTACCTGATGATGCGCGAAAACATCGGTATAAAATGCTGTAAGCGAATCGGCGTTTTTTGTGCCGGGTTTGTGCAGCGTATCCTTGGTCATGCCGCTGTATACTTCCGCTATATTGATGTCGAGTAGCAGTCGTTGCATCTTCTCGCGTGGGATAGGAGCTTCTTTCGCCCCCTGATCATCGCAAGAGCTGGTGGTCAACAATAAAGAAACGGTAACTACTGCTGAAAGCAGATCACGGCGGAACGTCATTTAAGGGCGTTGTATTTAGCTGAGTTAGCCACGTCAAGTGCGGCTAACAAGGTTATGTATTGTTGGCGTTCCTGCTTGGGTGTAAGTTCTAGTAGTCGGATGAACTCGTCACTTTTGGCGTTAAAAAGGAACTGCATATATATTGAACTCGGGTTCTCCTTATTCACCTGATACAGTTTCTTAATGTTCACCATGATGCGGGTACGAGCCTCGGTTGGTTTCATGGACATACTGTCGAGTCCCTCGCGGTGCATAGTGTACCAGAAGTTCCGCACATCCTGAAATCGTTGATTCAACATCTGGTCAATTAGCCAGTAGCGGTTACGGTTATTCTCAATTGCCTTCCATCCTCCTATTCCTTTTCCGTCAGGCGCATTATTCACTATGTTCTGCGCTTTTTTCAGGATGGCAGTTCCGCCGCTCGGTGAAAAGCTGTCGTTGTCCAACCCTACAATGATATAGGCATAGTAAGCCAGCATTGCGGTGAGGTTGCTGCTCAGAGCGTCGGTTCCGTTCACGCGGTTGTCGTCAAAGTTCAGTGGGTTGAATGGCGAGAACTTGAACGCGAATTCCTTGTCAATAAAGTTGATCAGATTGGTGGTGTAGCTCGTATTGTACACCGGGCGCGCAGCCTGTATGCTGAACGTACCTGAGAACGCATAAGGATCGCCACCCACATTGTTAGATACCAGATTGATAAAAATGGAGCACTCAATACGTTCTGATGCCGTATAGTCATCATTTGTCCATCGGTGACTATTCATGAAATCGGCAATGGCGCGCTGCATATTCGTGAACATCTGTGGGTCCACGCCGGCACCGGTTATCTTATCGCGCGTAATGGTCACCTTGCAGTTCAGTTCCTGGGCAATACCCGGTACCGTTGCTGCAAGCAGGATCATTATAGCACTAAACAGTTTTTTCAGCATAACGCAATTGAGTAATATGGTCAACGATCGCTACCGCGGCATCCGATTTGCTTTGCAGTTCCAGCGGCACCACACTGCCATCTCTTTTCAGGATGGTGATCTTGTTGGTGTCATGCCCGAAACCAGCCCCTTCATCACGCAGCGAATTCAGTACTATCATGTCGGCGTTTTTGCCGTTCAGCTTTTTACGGGCATTCTCTACCTCGTTTTCAGTTTCCAGTGCAAAGCCTATTAACGTTTGCCACGGTTCTTTTATTTTACCCAGAGCAGCCAACAGGTCTTTTGTGCGGGTCAGTTTCAGGCTCAACTCATCGTCAGCCTTCTTGATCTTATTGGGAGCCTGCTGTGCCGGTTTATAGTCGGCCACAGCAGCTGCCAGCACAGCGATGTCGCTTTCTTTAGCCACCACAAGGCCGGCTTCATACATTTCATCTGCACTTTCCACGCGTATGATGTTGATAGCGTGATTGGCTGGTTGGCGTTCTATGGGCCCTGTCACCAAAGTCACCTGTGCACCTGCATTTGCCAGCGCCTCGGCAATGGCTATGCCCATGCGCCCGGTTGAGAAATTGCCGATAAAGCGCACCGGGTCGAGGCGTTCGTACGTTGGTCCTGCTGTTACCATCGCCTTCAAGCCTTCCAGTGGTTTGTTCTCGGCAGTGGTGAAATACGATGTAAGCAGAGAAAAAATGTTCTCGGGTTCAGCCATCCGACCTTCTCCCACCAGACCACTTGCCAGTTCCCCGAATTCGGTGGGTATCAGTTTGTTCCGATACTCTTGTATCCGTTTCACATTGGCGCGGGTCGAAGGGTGCATCCACATGTCTTCATCCATTGCGGGTGCCACAAATACCGGACACCTTGCAGATAGGTACACCGCACACACAATATTGTCGCACAGACCGTTAGCCAGTTTGCCCAGAGTATTGGCACTGCACGGGGCTATTACCATGGCGTCGGCCCACAAGCCAAGTGCTACATGGTTGTTCCAACTGTCGCCCTCAGCTACACTCTGCAGTACCTGCTTACCCGATACCGTAGAGAGTGCCAGCGGCGACACAAACCTCGCACCCGCTTCCGTGAGCAACACCTGCACTTCGGCACCCGCTTTCACCAGCAATCGAACGAGATTTGGTGTCTTGTAGGCGGCTATACTGCCGGTTACAGCCAATACTATCTTCTTGCCTTTCAGAGACATAATGCTGCAAGTTACGCACTAATGAAAAGAAAACTAAGCCAACGGCAGCCTGCGACAGCTGTTTTAAGATGTTTTTAGACAAATCTTCTATATGTTTCCAGTTTATACCATTCCCAATGCCTAATTTTGCACCCTGTTCATGGAATTCAAGCTAATGACTACTCGCAATCAGAATGTCCCGATGACATACTTTCTACGGAAAACAGCTCTTGCATTGTTGCTGCTGTCCTCTCTTGCAGCATGCAAAAACCGAAAGAAAGAACAGCCTTCAACCCTGATAAAGGTGGATCCGAAGGAATGGGTGGACGAGCACACGCTCTCTAACGCGGACAGTGTAAATGTTAAGCACCTGCACCTGGACGTAACAGTTGATATGGCCAACAAGCAGATAGGCGGTTGTGCCTTTTGGACTGTTGCCAACGACCACGGTAAGAAAGAGCTCATCCTTGATACCTACGAACTGACCATCGATAGTACGTTGGTGGATGGGGTGAAGGTGGAGCACAGGCTTGACGGCGTGATCAAATACCTGGGCAGCGCACTGCACATTCCACTGAAAGAGACATCAACCACTGTTGCGGTTTACTATCGTACCGGTGCCAATGCCAAAGCACTGCAATGGTTGAGCCCTATGCAGACCCATGACAAAAAGTACCCCTTCCTGTACACGCAATCAGAAGCCATATATGCCCGCTCGTGGATACCATGTCCGGATGGGCCGGGTATCAGGTTTACGTACTCGGCAAGGATAAAGGTGCCGAAGGGGTTGATGGCATTGATGAGTGCCCGTAACTCTGACGTGGTAAACGATTCGGGTATCTACCATTTCAAGATGGAGCAGCCTATACCGGCCTACCTGATGGCGCTGGCTGTGGGCGACCTTGAGTTCAGGGGCATTGACGAGCGGACCGGTGTCTATGCCGAGAAGGGGATGATAGACAAAGCCCGCTGGGAGTTTGAGAATGTGGGTCGCATGGTGGGTACGGCCGAGCAGTTGTATGGACCCTATCGCTGGGGCAGGTACGATGTGCTGGTGTTGCCTCCGGGTTTCCCGATAGGGGGTATGGAAAATCCCAAACTCACTTTCTGCACCCCATCTATCATAGCGGGCGACCGTTCTCTGGTGAGCCTGATAGCGCATGAACTGGCCCACAGCTGGAGTGGTAACCTGGTGACCAATGCCACCTGGAATGACTTCTGGCTGAACGAGGGCTTTACCAACTACTTTGAGCGCCGGATAATGGAGCAGATGATGGGTGCCCAATATGCCGACATGCTGTGGGAGCTGGGGTATCAGGACCTTGAAAGTACTGTTACCCACCTGGGTGCTGATAGCCGCGACACATGGTTGAAGCTTGATCTTAAAGGTCGTGATCCCGATGATGGCCTCAATGACATTCCATATGAAAAGGGTTGTCACTTCCTCCGTTTGCTGGAGAAGTCTGCCGGCCGTGACCGCTTCGACAAGTTCCTTGTGAAGTACTTCGATTCGCATGCTTTTCGCACTGTTACTACCGAGACGTTCCTTAACTATATGGACACTGTGCTGATAGGAAAGGATACTGTTCTTCGTAAGAAACTCAACATCAACGAATGGGTATATGGCCCGGGTATTCCGACCAATTGCCCTCGTGCCGGTCATGAGTTGTTTGGCAAGGTGGACGCGGACCGTACCAAATTTCTGGCGGGTATGGACCCTAAGGAGATGACCTTCGTGAACTGGAGTGCCCATGAGTGGCTGCACTTCCTGAGGGGTATGCCTGAAAGCATGATGCCATCTCAGATGAACCAACTGGACGATGCCTTCCATTTTACTACCACCGGCAACAGTGAGGTGGCTTGTATGTGGTTCATTTTGGCTATCCGTACCAATTATTTCCAGGCCTATCCAGCAATGGAGCGCTTCCTCAGTACGATAGGCCGCCGCAAGTTTGTAGAGCCGTTGTATACGGAAATGATGCGTGCACCTGCCGGCGAGGAAATGGCAAAACGCCTCTATGCGAAGTATCGTCAGAACTACCATCCGCTGGCGCAGGAAAGCCTCGATGAGATAGTGCTGGGCAAACACCACTAACAGGTCTAATCACTGCCGTTGCGTAGGGCTCCAATGTTTCGTTGGATGCCCTTCCATTTTGATCGTTTCATAGGCGATAGTTTAAAGGTTTTGTTGAATACTTCCTCCGACATGGCCTCCCATTCTCCCACAGACAGATCGAGTATTTCGGGTATGGGTGTGAATGCAGGTTCGTTATGTGGTTTTGAGAAGCGGTTCCACGGGCATACATCCTGGCATACATCGCAGCCAAACATCCATCCGTCCATCTTAGGTTGCAGGTCGGAGGGGATGAGTGCCTCTTTCAGTTCTATGGTAAGGTAAGATATACACTTGCTGCCATCTATGATGGTGGGCGATACAATTGCCTCGGTGGGGCATGCATCTATGCAGCGGGTGCAGGTGCCGCAATGGTCGGTAGTGAAAGGTGCATCGGGGGTGAGGTCGAGGTCGGTAATGAGAGTGGCAATGAAGAAGAAGGAGCCGTCGTTTTTCGAGATCAGGTTACCGTTCTTGCCCACCCAGCCCAGGCCGCTGCGCACCGCCCAAGCACGTTCCAGCACAGGGGCGCTGTCCACAAATCCGCGTCCGTTCACCTCACCGATCTCGGTGCGAATGTAGTGCAGCAGTTCGTTCAGCTTCTCGCGGATGACGAAATGATAGTCGGTGCCCCAGGCATATTTGGCCACCTTTGCCGCTTCCGGTTTTTGATTTTCAGAGGGGTAGTAATTGCATGTGAGCGTAATAACCGACCGAGCACCCGGCACCAACAGGGAAGGGTCTACCCGCATATCGAAGTGGCGCTCCATGTAGTGCATGGTGCCAATGTAGCCCTTGCTCAGCCATTGTTCCAGCCGGCGGGCGTCGTCGTCCAGTCGCACGGCTTTAGCAATGCCACATGCTGTGAAGCCGAGGCGCATTGCCTCGGTCTTGATCATGGACGTATGTTTGAGCATGTGCTGCATTGTTGCCGACAGGGTGTAAAAGTATCACAAATAGTGAGCCCTCTACTAATAAAGAAGCAGCCTGACGTTGTGCGGTCAGGCTGCTGTCATTTATATGGTATCTACTTCTTTTAGGGGATCCGTTTCAGGGTCTCCAGCAGGTACTTCCAGTATTTCTGTACCGATGATATCTGTACACGTTCATCGGGCGAGTGCGCGCCGGTGATGTTGGGGCCGAAGGAGATCATCTGCATGCCCGGGTAGTTGGTGCCCAGTATGCCACACTCCAACCCAGCGTGCACTGCGTTCACGTGTGCAGGTTCGCCAAACATCTCTTTATACAGCTCTGACATGAGCTTTACTACGGGTGCATCGGGGCGGGGTGTCCAGCCCGGATAAATGCCGCCATAGCTCATTTCGGCACCCATAAGTTCGAAGGCGCTGGTGATGGCGTCGCTCAGGTCGTACTTCTCACTGTCTACCGAGCTGCGGGTGAGGCACTGCAGGCTATACTTGCCATCGGCCACCAGCACACGGGCCAGGTTGTTGGAGCTTTGCACCAGTCCGGCTATCTCGGGGCTCATACGGTAGATGCCGTTGGGACAGGCGTAGAGTGCACGCAGCAGGTTGTTCTGGAAAGATGGTGCCATAACCGATGCGGGCATATCTGCCACCTCCAGAGAAATCACCAGTTTGCGGTCGGTGACCTTGTATTCGGCCTCAATTTTGGAGGCAAGCACACTGAACGTTTTTTCGGCAGCTACCACCTGGTCGGTCGGTACAACGATAGTTGCCACCGACTCGCGGGGGATGGCATTGCGCAGGCTGCCACCGTTTAACGATGCTATGCTGATATTGTGTTCCTTTGTCAGTTTCAGCAAGATCCTGTTCATGATCTTGTTGGCGTTGCCACGGCCCAGATGAATGTCGCCGCCTGAGTGACCACCCGTGAGGCCACGCACCGTGAGGGTAAACGCGCTACCGCCCGATGGAGTTGTCTGGTCGTAGGTGCCGGTAGCTGTTACATCTATGCCACCTGCGCAGCCAATGGTCAGTTCGTTGTCGGCTTCGGTATCGAGGTTCAGCAGCATAGTGCCGCTAAGCAGGCCGCCCTTCAGTGACAGTGCCCCCGTCATGCCGGTCTCTTCATCTATGGTAAAGAGTGCTTCTATGGCCGGATGGGCGATGTCGGTAGATGCCAGCAGGGTCATGATAGATGCTACACCGATGCCGTTGTCGGCACCAAGGGTGGTGCCCTTTGCGCGCACCCAGTCGCCATCCACAAACATTTCTATTCCTTGTGTTTCGAAATCGAAAGTGGTATCACTATTCTTCTGGTGCACCATGTCCAGGTGACTTTGCATCACAATCGTCTGACGGTTTTCCATGCCTGCGCTTGCAGGTTTCTTTATGATGACGTTGCCGGCCTCATCCACGTGCACGGGTAATCCGAGTTTTTCGCCAAACTCCTTCATAAAGGCAATGACCCTTTGTTCTTTTTTAGATGGTCGGGGCACAGCGTTAAGATCGGCGAAGTGGTTCCACATGGCCTTTGGCTCCAGTTGTCTTATTGGTTCGTTCATAGTTCTGATATTACCCTACTAAAGTAGTAACTATTGTGCTTGGTTGCGCGCGGTAAAAAAGGGGGATACAATGATGTTGGTCAGTTTCCGGGTGGGGGCTGTCTGCCTATTGTTGTTCGTGATGCGCATTTTTTTTTTGTTTTGCTCACTTTTTGTGTAACTGATTGATATTCAATAAAAAGGTGGGAAGCTCGTGTACAATATGCTTCCCAAAACTGCGCAAAATCTTCTCACTTTTGCGCACCTGAGAAGTGGATGAAATTCGTAATGTATTATTCCGATAGCCATTTTTTTCAATTTCTACTCAATTTACTACCAGGCCTGAAGACCTGCAAAACAAAGTTTTATGATACTACGTTTTCTGTAGTGTGACAGAAGGTGAGCGCGGGAAAGAGAGCCGAGAGCGTTGGGGGGGCTTTTTGCGGCACGACAGTGTAAAACACTTGCAAGAACATTTGATGCAAGTCGAAAAGACCTTCTCCCAAATGGAAACTATAAATTATTGGTTGGTCCGGATGCGCTATGCCACCAAACTGAACAACTATGTTTGTGTTCGGCAAACAATCGTTTTCTTTACAGGGTAAAAGACAGATATCTAATGGCAGCAAACATCTCGATAGCGATTCATGGCGGGGCGGGTACCATATTAAAAAGCAGCATGACGCCGGCGCTGCAGGCACGATATGAACATGGTCTGCAGCAGGCACTTGATGCAGGGTATGCTATTCTGGAAAAGGGCGGTAGCAGTGTAGATGCTGTGGCGGCAGCTGTGGTATCGCTGGAGGATTTTGAACTGTTTAATGCCGGCCGCGGGGCGGTTTTCAATAATGTGGGCAAGCACGAGATGGACGCCTGCATTATGCGTGGCGATACCATGGAGGCAGGTGCTGTGTGCGGCGTGGCAGGAGTGAAGAACCCTGTGCTGCTGGCCCGGGCAGTGATGGAGCGTAGCGGGCATGTGTTGCTGAGCGGGCAGGGGGCTGAGGAGTTTGGCCGTGCGCAGGGATTGGAATATGCAGATGAGGCCTACTTCTATACCCAGCAGCGCTACGACCAGTGGCAGCAGGCACTAAAAGAAGACAGGGTGCAGCTGGACCATACAGACAAAAAGTTTGGCACAGTGGGTGCTGTGGCGCTGGACCGTGCGGGCAACCTGGCGGCGGCTACCAGCACAGGTGGCATGACCAACAAGAAGTTTGGCAGGGTGGGCGACAGTCCGGTTCCGGGTGCGGGCACTTATGCCAACAACAATACCTGTGCAATATCCTGTACGGGGCATGGCGAGTTGTTTCTGCGGGCGGTTGTGGCACACGATATATCGTGCCTTATGGAGTATAAAGGCTTGTCGCTGAAAGAGGCGTGCGATATAGTGGTACACGACAAGCTGGTGAAGATAGGCGGCGAGGGCGGCCTTGCGGCTGTGGACAAAGCAGGCAACATAGAAATGCCGTTCAACAGTGAGGGTATGTACCGCGCATGCAAGAGTGGCAGTGGCGCGCCACTGGTGCTTATTTACAAATAGGAACTTTGGTTTAATCTTCGTCTTCAATGACGACCTCGGCACCGGTGAATTTACGGGTCTCAAGGTTGTACACATCGCCTTGAGACATAATGTGCACGATGATGTTCTCTACCGAAATAGGTTTGCCGAAGCTGATGTCGGCAATGTTGTTGTGTTCGATGTTCTTACCGTCCACGATAACCACGCTGCCTGAACCGATGGCCTTGAGTTTGTGCCCGTGCATCACAATGACACCTGTGTCTTCGCCGAGGCCGATGCCTATGGCGCCCGGTTGGGCTGCCACTGCCTGTGCCAACCTATTGAAGCGGCCGCGCTTGTCGAAATGGGTATCAATGATAACGTTTTGCAACAATCCCAGCCCGGTGGTGATCTTTACCTCACCTTTCAGGTTGGCCAATGCCGCATTGCCTTCATAGATCATGGTGCTGCTCATGGCCATGGCGCCTGCGCTGGTGCCTGCTATGAGTACCGTGCCTGCCTGGTAACGTTCGCGCAATGCATCGAGGAACAAGGTGCCGCCGAAGATAGACGAGATGCGCAATTGGTTGCCACCAGAGAACATGATACAGTTGCAGGCGCTGAGGCGTTCCAGATACTCGGGTTGCGCTGCATCTTCGCGGGTGCGGATGCGCATGTGTCCCACATTGAGACAGCCCAGTTTTTCAAAAGCGTCTTTGTAGTTCTGTGCTACCTCGTCGGGGATGGAAGAGGCGGTAGTAATGACCTCTACCCGTGGTTCGCCGTCTTTTACCAGGCTAACGATGTTTTTAAGGATACCCAGTTCAAAGAAGTTGAGCCTGTTTCGCTCTAAAATGCCTTTTTCAAGATCTGTTCCTTTGTCTTCTGCGCCGCCAACTGCTACCAAATGCCCCAGGGGATATGTCACTCTTAGATTGTTTGATGAATAGGCGGTAAAACTAACGATTTTATAACAAAGGTCATTCCGATGGGCATGTTATGTGGAAAAATACAGTATCTTGATTATCTAAATCTTTGAGAGATGAAAATACTGGAGATAAAAACCATGTCGGGACCAAACTACTGGTCGGCGACCCGCCATAAACTTATTGTGATGCTGCTGGACCTGGAGGAGATGGAAGAAAGACCCACCAATACCATAGATGGTTTTCTGGAGCGTTTGCAGGCACTGATGCCAACACTGTACGAGCACCGCTGTTCTGAGGGTGTTGCGGGTGGATTCTTTCATCGTGTAAAAGAGGGTACGTGGATGGGCCATGTGATAGAACACATAGCGCTGGAGCTGCAGACCCTTGCCGGCATGGATACGGGTTTTGGCCGCACCCGTGAGACACAGAACCGCGGTGTGTACCATGTTGTATTCTCTTATCACGAGGCGAAGGCGGGGATCTATACTGCCAAGGCTGCTGTGAAAATAGCACAGGCGCTTATAGACGGTGAGTCTTATGACCTGGAGGCTGACATACAGAACCTGCGCGAGATAAGGGAAGACGAACGTCTGGGGCCGAGCACCGGATCGATAGTGGAGGAAGCCATAAAGAGGAAGATACCCTACATAAGGCTGAACCGGCATTCGCTGGTGCAACTGGGATATGGCGTGAACCAGTGCCGGATACAAGCCACCATTGCCAGCACTACCAGCAGCATAGCAGTGGAGATAGCCTGTGACAAAGAAGAGACAAAGAATCTGCTGGAGAGCGCCGAGATACCGGTGCCCCGTGGCCGCATCATCTATGACGAAGAAGACCTGAAGAATACGATAGACAAGATCGGCTATCCTATTGTGACCAAGCCTGTGAATGGTAATCATGGGAAGGGTGCTACCACCAACATACGCAACTGGGAAGATGCGGTTGCGGGTCTGAAGGACGCAAAGGTGTATGGTCGTGCGGTGATCTGTGAAAAGTACATCACCGGTCGCGATTTCAGGGTGTTGGTGATCAATTACAAATTTGTAGCGGCAGCGTTGCGGACACCCGCTGCTGTGATAGGCGACGGCACACACACCATTCAGCAGTTGATAGACATTGTGAACAGCGACCCCCGCAGGGGATATGGCCATGAGAAAGTGCTTACGGCTATAAAGGTGGACTCGTTCACTATGGACATACTGAACAAGAAGGGATATACGCTTGATACAGTACTTGCCGATAAAGAAGAACTGTGGCTGAAGCCGACTGCCAATCTGAGTACGGGTGGTACGGCTACGGATGTAACCGATTTTGTGCATCCTACCAATGTGTTCATGTGCGAGCGCATAGCGCGTATCATAGGGCTGAACATTTGCGGCATAGACATTATGGCCGATGATCTTTCGGTGCCTATTACAGAGAACGGAGGCGCAGTGCTGGAGGTGAATGCAGCCCCGGGTTTCAGGATGCACCTGGACCCTACCGAAGGATTGGCGCGAAACGTGGCAGAGCCGGTGATAGATATGCTGTACCCGCCGGGCTCGTCGGCAAGGATACCAATTATTGCTGTATCGGGCACGAATGGTAAGACGACCACTACGCGCCTCATAGCGCATATTGTAAAACAGATGGGTTATAAGGTGGGCTACACCACTACCGACGGTGTGTACATACAGAACCAGCTGATGATGAAGGGCGACTGCACGGGGCCGGTATCGGCAGAGTTTGTGCTGCGCGACCCGACAGTAAACTATGCTGTGCTGGAATGCGCGAGGGGTGGCATTCTGCGTGCGGGGCTGGGTTTCCATAACTGCGATGTGGCCGTGGTGACCAATGTGGCCGAGGACCATATGGGTCTGGGTGGTATAGATACCATAGAGAAGCTGGCCAAGGTGAAAGCGGTGGCACCCAATACGGTGTTCCCGGAGGGGTATTCTATACTGAATGCTGATGACGATCTGGTATATGGGATGCACAAAGACCTGAAGTGTAAAGTGGCGTTCTTCTCGCTGAACGAACACAACGAACGTATAAAACAGCACTGTGCCAAGGGAGGTATTGCGGCTATTTATGAGAACGGTTATGTGTCCATACTGAAGGGGTCATGGAAGATAAGGGTGGAGAAGGTGACCAATATTCCGCTGACGTTCTCGGGAATGGCGGAGTTCAATATTGCCAATGTGCTGGCCGCGATACTTGCCACCTATGTTCAGGACTTTAAGACCGAGGACATAAGGCAGGCGCTGCAGACATTTGTACCATCGCCGGCGCTGACACCCGGCAGGATGAATGTGTTTCATTTCCACAACTACTCGGTGATGATAGACTATGCGCACAACACACATGGCATTATGGCCATAGGTAAGTTCATCAAGAACATTGATGCATCGGTAAAGGTGGGTATCATAGCCGGGGTGGGCGACAGGCGCGACGAGGACATTATTTCGCTGGGTGAGGCAGCTGCCAATGTCTTTGACGAGATCATCATAAGGCAGGACAAGAACCTGCGTGGCCGTACAGAGCAGGAAATAATAGACCTGATGACAAAGGGTATATATAATGTGGACCCGAACAAAAAGATAACGGTAATAAAGAAGGAAAGCGAAGCCATAGACTATGCATTCAGTAATGCGGTAAAAGATAGTTTTATAGTAATTATCAGCGATGTAATACCTGATGCGCTGGAGCAGGTGAAACAATACAAGGCGAAGGAAGACGGCGTGGTGCTATAGGGGAAGTAGATTGTTGCGTTGCTTGATATTTTGACGGTGCGCGTGCGTGGGTGAGTGCTCTGTGGAAAGCAGGGTGCTCACTATTTTTTTATAGG
>JACSRV010000160.1 GCA_014879545.1 Chitinophagaceae bacterium
ATAATCGAGGCGCCCTCAGGCACGCTGATCTGCTTGCCAGGCTACTGCCACTGGAGGCCAATATCATGATCTCTACAAGCCCGAACGAACTGTACGACCAGGTACTGAAGGACTGGAGAAAAGAGAGCTTTGAAACAATGGGGCGCAGGGGAAAGCGCACGGAGCTCATATACATGAACTATGAAAAACCAACCTACCTGCATCAGTATGATATGTTGGGTAGCGATTGTTGGGACCGGCAGGGAGTATCAAGAAAACGCAACCGGTTCACCGACAAGATCAACCGGCTGGACCCCTACCAGCGACACATCTTCATTCAAGAGCTAATCAATAGTGACCAGTCTGCAGTACAGCACTTTGTATCTGTAGTGGCCAGCGACAAAAAATAGTATCAATTCACTTTTAACCCCCAACGGAACATGACAAGAGAAGAGATTGCTTACCTGAAAAAGCACAAAAAGCCGATCGCGAAACTGAAGCCGAACGAACAAATACTCGGCGGCGATTCTAAGTACATCAACCCGATCAGAAAAGGGACCCCAAAGGCCAAGAAGGGTTCTATTTCCTCATTCTTTAAAGGAATATTCAAATAAGATCAACGATTAAGCTACAGGACACAGCCGCGAACGTAGGGAGTAATAGCCGACTGGAACAGTACTGGTTGAGTACCGGCTTTTCGGACTTCTTTAACCGGTTCAGGAACGGCAAGAAAATACCGGTATCGTTCAAAACCATTTCCCGATTGGATGAGATAGTCAAGACCTACCACTTACGCGCTATCGGGTTCGGTAATTGGGTAACACAGGAAGACCGCTACAACTATGTGATGGCTATGTTTATGGCTTTCTATGACCTCGACAAAGTGTTGCAGTTCAAAAAGAACATTGGTTTGAATGGCACTGTTTCGATATCATTTGGGGCCCGAGGAAAAGGCAGGGCAATTGCACACTTTGAACCCGGCACATTCATCATCAATATGACCCGCTACAAGGATAATGAGGTAGGAGGTAGCAAGCCTTACCGGTTCCTGGCTACTGGTGGTGCCGGAGCTCTGGCGCATGAGTATGGTCATGCGCTGGACTGGTACTTTGGCGCATACCGTGACCTTAGCATAGATTCTCAGTCCCTATCCGGTGGTGGATCAGTGGCAATGACATTGGAACAGAACGGCAGATCATTGAGAACGGGAATGGATGCTGTCATGAACGCGATCATCTGGAAAGTACCAGGCAAAACACCATCAGCATATTATACCCGAATGAAGGAGAAACACGGTACCCCCTATATTTTGTCCAGGTGTGAGATTTTTGCACGCGCCTTTGAAAAGTACGTGCAATTCAAGCTGGCGCGTATGGGTATCAAAAACATGTTCCTGACCGATACAAAATACGATCCGGCTGTGTACATGACAGATACAGAGATGGCAAATGTGGTACCCCTGATGGACCGTCTTTTGACTGATATGAGAAAGGTTTTGTAACTTTTCATGAAGCAATTGTGACTCAATTGTGATAAAGTTTAGTCAAAAACAACTTGCGTTATCCACAATTTGTGTACTTTTGTGTCAATAGCTCTCAAAAAATTATATTATGTCTGCAGTTAAAGTTCCAAACTCATCAACAACAAGTTGTTCTGTTGTAAACAGAAGAACTAACGCCACATGCGCGGTTGTCAGGAGGTCAGCCACTAATTCCTGCATGGTATCTACAGACAAATTGCAGATTGAAGAGTTTGTAAAATCATTTTACAAACGGCATGGACGAATCATGACTAAGTTAGCTTATGAATAGGAGAAGACCTATATCAAAAATAGACTTCCTATCATTCACTGTCATTTTTTCAACCGCTCAGGAAATTCATAAGAATAGAGACGAACCTATACCCGACTTTGCTAGTGATAGCGAAGCTCGGGTTACTTCTTGTCTGGTAACTCCGTTTCAAAGTTTCGGGGGCAAATCACTGTATCCAAGTTTCAATAAAAAAGCAGCCATTTTATTCTATTTGTTAGTGAAAAATCACTGCCTTAGGAACGGAAACAAAAGGCTTGCGATTCTAACGCTTACCTATTTTGTTTTTATCAATGGTTTGGAACTTAGAGTATCAGATCAGCTCCTGTATTGCCTTGCAAAAAAAACTGCAGAAAGCAAAAATCAGGAAAAGATGTTGCGTGAAATAGAAATGACATTGCGCAGGCACCTACATAAACAATCGTTTTTGCACAGGACTGTTTTCTCAGCAATATCGATACAAAATACCCGAGTATCAAAATATCGTTTTATCCTTCGAAGGGTAAAATTGAAAGAGGCAATTATACGTGCACTTCCTGTTTAAATCAGTATTTCAGCAGGTTAACATTTGCTTCATCTATCTTCTTATACACCTTATCCTGCAAGTAGATTTCCGTTTGTGTCAAAGAATGGTGCTCCATTTGTTGTTGCAGAAACTTCAAGTCTGCATTTTCATTTGCGTTCACGAAATACTGGCTGCTGGTATGCTTCAGCGCGTACATTTTCTTTTCAATACCGAGGCCATCGATCACGATATGCTTCCATATTTCGGCAGCTCTGATGGAAAGATTCTGATATAATACCTCTGAAGGTTCGAAGTTCCTGCCAAACAGATAGTAGTTACCGGGTAACGTGTGATAGTCCATTTCCATCAACATAGCCTTGATAGGCTGTAGCAGCTGCTTCTGGCGGCTCTTCTTATTCTTGGTGGTTTCATCGGCTACTTTGATGTAGTCCTTGTCATAAACCACATCACGCGCTTTCAGCCTGGCTATGTGCCACGGCCGGATATATTCGTGCGCAATAAACCGAGTGAAAAGATAGTACCGGGGACTGTAGGCGATCAGTGCCGGCACGATCAGTTGAATTTCACTTTCCGTCAATGGCTCAAATCTGGTACTTTCCCGCTCTGGCAGGAAGTCAATATCCAATATCGGGTTTTCCTTTATCAGCTTCATCTTTTTACGGATCACTTCAAATGTTGTCTTGAAGAAATTAGTGTGATCGTTGATGTTGCGATTGCCATGCCCCTGCTCCGACTTGTGAAATAGATAGTCCTGGTAGTGCTCACTGGTGAAACGACTGACCGGCAACGTCTCCAGGTTGTTTGTTTTCAACCATTCGGTGAACGTTCGGCCAAATGATCTGTACGTGCCGGAGGTTCTGTCGGCCATGCCAAGACATCGCATTTTTATTGCCTTATCCACTGCGGCCGCTACAGATATTTCAGCCTCGAGTAAAGTTGTTTTCTTCTGTAGTGGATCTATAGCAACTCCCAGAGCTGCGGCATTCTCTTCAGGTGAAAGAAAATCGTTGTAGCCATTTTTCAAGGCTTCATTAATGAGCTGAATGTATAGTGTGGCGGTTCTTCTTCGCTCTTTCAAATTCGCTATCCTATTAAGATCGCAAGTCTTGCGAATGCGCTCCAGCTGGCCTGTTGCGGGGTTGGTATTGTAAAAAACTAAACGCCACATTCCTGTTTTCTCAACAAGTAATGTGGCGTTTTTGTATTTCGGCGTAGTTGTCATCTTGACCATGTTTTTGACCATGTTATTCAAAATGACCGCCAATATGTTGCCATTGCTGGCTCTGTAGTCCCAACAGGGAAACTGTCGAACTACATTTTAGAAAAAATGGCGAAAATTAGTAAGATATATATTCAATTCAACATACTCGATTTCAACCCCAACACTACCCCGTAAAATATATAACCCGAACTCGAGTTTGTGACGATACGTACCTGAGCCTGCGAGATGAAGCAGGCACAAGTGAATATCAATACTTGGATGAACCGTATCATTGCTTTACGA
>JACSRV010000019.1 GCA_014879545.1 Chitinophagaceae bacterium
CCATTTTCCACGAGGTGCATCGCTTTGTTTAGTACTCCCTATTCGAATTTCCGGATGAACACTAAATATGTCAGCATCCTGAGTCGATATCGCATTTCACGAAATGCCCATAACATCTGCTCGTGCTGGCTGTTGCGAACACGTTCATAATCCTGATTTGACTTGTCACGGATACGCTCAGAATATCGTTGCAACCTGGCTGAACTCTTCGAAAACGAACCGTCCAGTCCGCGTTGTAGCAGATTACTGACAATGTTGATGAGAATGCCGACAATAACAACACTGATCCACCAACTTAGCGATGAAAACACGGCAAACAGGTCTTGCATTGCCACATTTCTCCTGGATGATATCTTCGGATGTTTTGCATCAGATTTCACCGTTGCGGATCGTGATCTGACCCTAACATCGCAGGCAGAAATACAAGGTCACAAGTTGTTCTCAATTTGCGGGATCGAATCAGAGAATAATGGTTCTCTGCCGTCTTCAGGTATTTGGTTATCGTGATCGGACAGTTTTGAACCCACCATGGCGAATTCAAACGAGTCCCGGCTGCTACTGCAGCTTGGAAGTTCTGCAATTCGCCTGGTGTATCGTGCAGCAAAGTGAACAAGAGGTTTGTGCGATCCCGTCTGACGTCGCGGATAATGTCCACCATGTCATCAGCGAATTTGCCAGCCACACCAAATTCGTAGAATTCGGACGACTCTTCTGGCGTCAACGCATGTTGGTTGAAGATGCCCACGATAGTCATGACAGCTTGCATCCATACGCCAGTATCAATTCTCGCAGCTTCAAACAAGGTGTCGAAACTCCGTGTCGCTCTTGTGTCCTTGAGAATCCGTAGATAGTTCTCAAAAATCACGTCAAACTGTTCCTGTAAATAGTGCATTATTTCCTGGCTATTACCGTAGTGAGTCGTAAAATCCCGAAAAAGCTGCAATTGCTTGTTCACCACTGGATCCGCCAATGCATCAGAAACTGTAGGTAAAGCCTGCTCATTGGATATATTGTCATCAAGCAATTCATCGAGGAATCTTGACAATTCAATCAAGAAATACATCATTTGTCCGGTTTCTGGTCGTGTCTTCACTCCAGTCACATCAGTGAATGAATCCAGTAGCATATTGTACATGCCATCAAACAGCGCTTCTCGTCTGCGTTTTTTTTCATCTATGTGTGGATATGTATAACCAATTGCAGGAAGGTCGCGTCGGTATTCACGCCGCAAATACTGTCTTGCATAATAGGGAGCGAGTATCGCCAAAACTTGCCAATACCTTACCCGAATTCGTAGCCTGTATACAATCAATCGTGATGGAATAAAGGATGTGATTATCATACCTGCAGTACTCGTTTACAGCGTCTCCCAAAATCTGGACACAGTTGTAAGGGCAAAAAGGTCCAAAGTCTCAGATAATAACAGTATGGAGCAGCCCACAAGGCCAATGATTTCTACGTGGAATTAGCTGTTGCTGTTTTTGTGTTGGCCTGAGCACCTGAAAGTATCGTCTGGAGAAGGTACTGGAGATTCTGTCTTGCAGTCGGGTTGTTACCGAGTCTTTCTGTTTGTGCCAAAATGTGGTGCACCCGCCCAGTGAATTGGGTCAGAAGTATTTGATCGACTTTGTAGCATAGCATCAGGTCTGATACCCATTCCCAATCTGTCCGCGTCTTGTCGCGTTGATCAAGTTCAAATATGATCTTTTCTATAGTAGCTAAGTCACCTCTTTCAGCAAGCTCATTGAACAAGCAGAGTACAGGCGCCGTTATTTTACCTTCTCGGAGGTCGTCATTTAGTGGACGTCCCATGAGGACTGGGTCACCGAAAACATCTAAATAGTCGTCAACTGTTTGAAACAGGGAGCCTATTTCGGTTCCCATCTGCTCCGCAACATCTATTTCGCGTTGTGTGGCCCTTGCAAGATACGCGCCAATCGCAGCCGCACAGCCGAAAAGGGCAGCTGTTTTTTGCGCTATCATGGCAGCGTAAGGGAAATCCCTATAAGTTGTATACCATCCTTCATGCCAACCAATATCAATGCTTTGACCGAGTGAAACCAGAGTTGTGGCTTTGTCGATATGCTGATGAACCGCAAGTTTTTCCTCTGCACTCAATTTGTGACACCTGTACAGCATGTGATACATCAGCGAACGAATGACTCCAGCCTGATTCATGGCCATACTGGTGCTTGCCGTGATGTGAGCACAGGGCAGACCGCGACGGAACTCAGAATTATCCTGGATATCGTCGTAGATGAGCGTTGCGGTATGGTAGGTCTCGATACTTGCTGCAGCACAGCAAGTCCTCGCTATATTGCCAGAAAACAAGTCATTGAAGATGAAAAGCATCAGTGGTCGTAGGCGTTTCCCAGTGCGGGTTAGGTAGCCCAAAACCAGGTCCTTCATTTGAGGCGCAAATTCCCAGTTCAGATGTTCGACTTCGGACAACATGACTTTGCCCGTTTCGGCCAAGTACGGAGCGTAGGAGTTCTGCAAAATATCAAGCATTCTCATCCTCCAGGAGTTGCGGGATGACTTTTTGGGTAGCCGGGAACAACACAGGCAAGCAAAGTCGAAGATAATCCGGATAGACACTGTGAAATATTGCGGCTAGTTTCTTTCCATCATCGGAGTAAGCGGAATATTCCGCAGTGAATTCATTGCATAGTGTACTAGTTGCTGGCACATCCTTCAGCGCCACGCCGAGAAATGCCGATGCATACGTCATGTAGCGCCAGTACCTAACCAACCTGTCGTTAGGTATTTCCCACCCATACGCCTCGCAAGTTCGAAGGATCGATAAGGCTATAATCCCAGTGAAGAAGGTCATATAGTCTTGGGTCATGCCCTGGTAGGTAAGATGTCTTGAGCGTAATTCGATAATGGAAGTCTGAACTTTTTGATTGCGCAGCCCCCCAGACCAGTCTTCATCTTGATCTAGTCCCAAGAGTCGTTGCAGGAAACGCTTCTCCCTTTCACTATCTAATCCAAACCGCATTGTAGTAATACGCGGTCGGCCGCCGATCGGAAAAACGGCTATCAATGGAGGAATTGTGAAATATGACGAAAAAATAAAAGCACCTGAAATACCAATAGCCTGTGCTCGTTGCCAAAGCTGTCTTGTAGCATCAAGATCAACTTCATAGTCATGCGATTCGATGTAAGCACTTATCATATTAGTTTGTCGGTACATCCTTATTCGAGCTAGAGAAAGGCACGAACTTCTGTAAGGTAGCTGCACTGACTACTAACACAGGTCAACAGGTCTAGGACTCTGGAAAAGTCAATGCGCCTCACGTCGGTTACAGCATCAAGGTTACGCCTGTACCATCTACACATCACCGAGAGTTTGAATACAAGGAAGCGGGAATAATAATACACCTACGGCCATCGGTAAGGCTAATCTTCAGAGTTGCACGATCAATGAAGTGACCCTATGACTTTGGAGGGATGGGGATACTGTATTACCATTCAGCGCCTTGTCGAGCGATCGTGCGCTGGGTGCACCACACAAACCAACGAAGGGGGGCGCAATGACCAGGCGTTGGAGTTGTGCTATGCTATGACCGTGGCTGTGCAGAACACTATTGACATCGGGAGTGAAGCAATGGCCGTGGAACTGAAAGTAACGCTGACCGAAAGCTTCTATGACCGCGTCGTACGTCTGGCACGGCGGCGACGGCAGGATATTGGCGAAACGGTCGCGCAGTTCTTGGAGGAAGAACTCCCCGCCGAAGGCGAAGGGGAGACGGTCATCAATTGGTCAGAGGCTGATGAAAGCGTGGACCAGGAGATTGCGGCCTATCACCGCC
>JACSRV010000054.1 GCA_014879545.1 Chitinophagaceae bacterium
AACGGCCGTTACCTGCACCTGGAACTGGGGTGACGGAGGCACCTCGACAGGCTCGCCTGCAACGCACACCTACGGCTCACCGGGCAACTATACTGTAACATTGTTCGCTACGAACGCAATGGGCTGCCAGGCATCGCTGGTCAAGCCGTCGCATATCCATGTGTCCACTCCACCTATCGCATCGCTCATCGTTCCGTTCACAGCATGTAACCCACCGGCAACTATCACATTTTCAACTGCCAGTGTTGGATCTGCGCCGCCGCTCAGTTACAGTTGGTGGTTCGGTGGTTCGTCTTTCGGAATAGGACCGACACCATCTCATACATACCCGGCAGTAGGTACTTTCCCGGTGAAGCTGGTTGTGACCGATGCCAACGGCTGTAAAGACAGTACCACGTCCAGTGCAGTGATCAGTAATCTTGTGGCATCCTTTACGGGCCCCGATACAGTCTGTGTGTTCTCCTCTGCTACTTTTACTAATACGAGTACCACGTTCACCTCGTGTACCTGGAATTACGGTGATGGTGGTACCAGCACCGGCTACCACGGAGCCCATGCTTATAGCGCTCCGGGAACTTACACGGTAACACTTACCATCAACAGTGGTTCTTGTACTAACACTTTTTCTAGGGTTATCGTTGTGTTGCCTGGTCCATCGGTTTCCATGACGATATCTCCACCAGATCCTTGTCCGGCTCCCGTGACACTTAGCTACACGGGTACATCGTCAAGCCCGGGCACAATATTTACATGGTTGTTTGAAGGAGGAGCCACTGCGACGGGAAGCACGGCCTCGCATACCTATATGTCCAACGGCATCAAAACTGTGAGTCTGATAGTGCTGGATCCTATTCATGGTTGTCGGGACACGATCACCAGAACTGACACAATTTATAACCTCGATTTCAGGGTAAACGCAACACCCGACCGCGGTTGTGTGCCTCTTACTGTAAGTTTCACCGGTGCTGCCTTCTACAACGTTCCGCCTCCGGGTTGGCTGCCTTATCCGTTCGCATTGGGTTCCTGGACGTGGGATTTCGGAGATGGTTCGGCACCGAGCACATCCCCAACGCCTACACATATTTATACGGCAACCGGTATCTACACGGCAACGGTTACCGCTGTAACAGCAAATGGCTGTACCGTGGTTGATACGGTTCGGGTATGGGTGGGTGCGCCGCCACAGGTTATATTTTCGGCATCGCCCCGTCATATTTGTTACAGCGCACACACGCCGGTTATTTTCCAACCTACAGTTGTTGTGGCTCCTGTAGATGAATACCACTGGGCATTCGGAGATGGTGGGGCAACAGTATATGACACAGCCATTCCTCCGGGTTCGGTAGCGCATGTTTATTCTGTGCCCGGTACATTTACAGTAACGGTGACACCTTATTGGAGAGGGTGCCCGGGGGTACCATATACCATTGCCAACTACATTGTTATAGATCCGCCGAAAGCAATAATCGAAGACAGTATCTATTGCGCGCCACGCACCCGGGTCAAGTTCTTTGACGCCTCTATAGGAGATGATACCCATTTGTGGATGTTCGGCGATGGAACAACGTCAACTGTGGATGACCCGGTACACGATTACCCCTCATTGGGAACATACACAGTCACTTTGGCTACATATCATATAGCGAGTGGTTGCAGAGACACAGCCAGAAGGGTGATAGTACTTTCGGGGCCGGTCCCCGATTTCACGGCATCTTCTACCGGCATTTGCAAGGGGCAATCTATCACATTCACGTCCACAACATCAAGTCCGGGAATGGTGACTAACTATTATTGGTATGTAGATACATGGACACTCCCACCTGGTCCCGGAGCAACGAGTACTTCCTACACGCGCAACTTCAGCGCACCGACGGATACTGGATATCACACTGTCAGACTTGTGATACGCAACATCAACGGATGTTATGATACCCTTACAAGAACGAATTACATAAAAGTGGGTGCACCGCATGTTGAATTCAACCTGACGCCTGCAACGGGCTGCGCGCCCCTGAACGTGACATTTACGGATGCAAGTACTGCCGTTTCGGGTACGACCCTTGCCTCGCACAACTGGCGTTTTGGTGATGGCGGTACGGCAACCGGCAATCCGGTTTCACATACCTACATTTCGGGAGGAACATTTGCTATATGGCATCGTGTCACTGACGATCTTGGATGTCGTGATTCTGTGATGCATACCGTAACGGTATACAAGCCTACAGTCAACTTCACGGCAAGTAATGTGAACCCCTGCAAGGGTGCGCCGGTGAGTTTCACTATAGGTGCAGGTGTAGGTGCGGTCAGTGCCGTGTGGGATTTTGGCGATGGTGGTACCTCTACTGCCATGACACCGATACATGTTTATACCACGACAGGCACATTCAATGTAAAGCTGACCATAATAGATTCTCATGGCTGCTCGGGTGATACCACCTATGTTGGCTATATCAATATTGTGCACCCGACCGCCAATTTCAAAATGAGTGATTCAGTGTCGGTATGTCCGCCATTGTTCGTCAACTTTACGAACCTCAGTACAGGTGCGATGATCTACAACTGGAGTCTTGGTGATGGGTCGTTCTCGTCAATATTGTCTCCGTCAAACATGTATATCACTTCGGGACTGTATAACGTGCGACTAGTAGCGACGAATGTTTATGGCTGTACTGACACCGTCATCAAGCCGGTGAACATATTTGGTTATGCCGGCGCCTTCAGCTATACGCCCACACAGGGATGTGCGCCACTTACGGTCCATTTCACGGCTACGCTCAGCAATGTGCCCTATATCACCTGGGACTTCTCTGACGGTGTGACGAGTGCTACTTCTTTCAGCGACACAACATCGCATATTTATACCACACCGGGTGCCTACGTACCTAAACTGATCCTCAGTGATAATACAGGTTGTCAGACATCAAGCATAGGGCTTGATACCATTTTTGTAGATGGTGTCACCACCAAGTTCACTACTGACCCCAACCCTGTGTGTATCGGAATGCCTTTCAATTTTATTGATTCGTCAACAACGCTCTGGTCGCCGGTAACTGCGTGGGAGTGGACCTACGATGGCACAACAAGCACTCTTGCGTCTCCGACCCATACGATCAATACGCCCGGCACCTATCCGGTCACATTGAAAGTTACGACCAGTTGGGGTTGCATAGGTAATGCGTCACAGGATATTGTGGTGATGCCGCCACCGGTTGTTACGGTAAGTCCTGATACAGTGATATGTGTGGGCGATGCCGCAACTCTTACAGGGTACGGTGCTGTGTCCTATACGTGGGATCCGCCGGCATCACTGAGTTGCACGGCTTGTAACCCCACCAACGCTTCGCCGACTGTCCCTACGACTTACATAGTAACAGGTACCGATGCCTATGGTTGTGTGGACACAGCCTCTGTTACGGTTTACCTGAAAACACATACTGTGAGTAAGGCGTGGGGCGACACGGCTGTCTGCGAGGGAGTTCCTGTGCAGTTGTTCGACACGGGCGGCACCACGTACCTTTGGCTTCCACCGACAGGTCTGAGCGATAATACGATCTACAACCCGATCGCTACACCTCATTATACAACTAAGTATACCGTAATTGCGAAACTCGCCGGCTGTATTGCCGACACGCAATTTGTGACCGTGACTATCTTTCCGTTGCCTACGGTGGATGCCGGTCCCAACCAACGAGTGATGGCGGGCACCACTGCAAACCTGAAAGCAACGGGTACCAATATCACTTCTTACTTGTGGTCACCGGGCGAAACATTGAATTGTACCGACTGTGCAGCTCCTGTGGCGAGCATGAGTGTAATGACCACCTACTATGTCGATGTGCTTTCAGAGCACGGCTGTCGTGCGTCCGATTCTGTGAGGGTGATCCTCTATTGCGATAATAGCCAGGTTTTCATCCCCAACGCGTTTACGCCCAACGGAGATGGAGAGAATGATGTCTTTTACCCGAGGGGTGCGGGTTTGAAGACTATCAGAACTTTCAGGATTTATAACCGATGGGGTGAGTTGATCTTCGAACGCGAAGGGATAAGTTTAAATGACGCAAGTAACGCGTGGGACGGTTCCTACAAAGGACAGGAAGCGCGACCTGATGTGTATGTGTATGTTTTGGAAGCGGAGTGTTACACCGGCGATGACGTGCACATAAAAGGAGATGTAACCATTTTAAGATAATTGCAATGATGACTTTCTTATATAAAAACACCATGAATCCTACTCAAGTTAGAAAGCCCTTCGGCCAAGGGCTCATGTTGGCGTTGTTGATCTTGCTGCCTGTTCTATCAAGGGCTCAGGCCGACATTCACTTTTCTCAATTCTATGAAACATCAATACTGCGCAACCCTGCACTTACAGGGGTGTTTGCCAGCGACTATAAAGTTGGGGTGTATTACCGCAATCAGTGGAGCACTATCACTCATCCTTATGAGACAAAGCTGGTGAGCGGTGAGAGCCGTTTTCAGCTCAGCGAAATGTCCAATGACTTTTTCAGCTTTGGTGTACTCGGTTTTGCCGACAAGGCAGGAAGTGTGGACCAGAAAATAACCGGCATTTATCCGGCTATCAATTACAACAAGTGTATGAACGTGGAGAACAACTCCTACTTGTCTGTGGGTTTCACAGGCGGGCATATTCAGTATAGCTTCGATCCGTCTAAGGCTACGTTCAATAATCAGTTTCAGGGCGGTCGCTTCGATCCAAACCTGCCATCACTTGAAAACATTCCAACCAATAAATTCAGTTTTTGGGATCTTGGTGCAGGTATCAACTACAACACCAGCTTCGGCGACCAGGCAACATGGGTTATTGGCGTTTCCGGTTACCACTTCACGAAGCCACGATTCTCTTACTTCAATGTACCCGACCTGACCCAGAATATGCGTTTCAATGTCAATACCGCTGTCGGGTTTAACGTAACAGAGAGTATTCTGGCTCAGTTCCAGGCCAACGGCGCCATGCAGGGCACCTATCGCGAGATAATGGCCGGTGGACTTTTTAACTGGAGTCGTATTACAGGGGAAAACAAAACATTCACACTTACCGGTGGTGTATTCTACCGTTGGGCCGATGCGGTGATCCCGGTTGTTCGTATCAAATACAATGCGATGTCGGTGGGCGTGAGCTACGATGTCAACACCTCGAGCCTGAAAGATGCCAGCAAAATGAACGGCGGGTTTGAAATGACTTTGTTCCTCTCGGGCGACTTCTACGACAGAGGCATGGCCAAGAAGATGGTGTGCCCCAAATTCTAACAAGGTAAGATCGGTGTGTTTACCGGATCAGCAGGTGCTGCAACATATAGATACCGGCACCGGCAAAAAAACCGGCAAGTGCGGGCCATGTGAACTTTTTAAGGTACCAGAAGAAACTGACCGACTCCATTCCCATTGCTGCAACCCCAGCTGCCGAGCCGATAATGAGCGCGCTACCACCTGTTCCGGTACTGTAAGCAAGAAACTCCCAGAAATAGTGATCGGTAGGGTATTGTTGCAGACTATACATTCCCTGCACGGCGGCAACAAGCGGAACGTTATCTACAAGAGAGCTGAGCATACCAAGCGAAATGACAATGCGGTCGTCTGTCTGTAAGGTTGTTGTCATCCACTGGGCCAGGCTACCCAATGCACCCGATACCTGCAATGCGGCAATATTCATAAGGATGCCAAGAAAGAAAAGGATACTGGGCGTATCAATCTTTCTGAGCGCATAAACCACTGATAAAACGTGTTTATCCTCTTCGTCTTTTTTGCCATGTATCACTTCGGTGATGACCCAGAGAATGCCCAGCCCTGCCAGAGCACCCATATAGGGCGGCAGGTGGGTGGCACTTTTGAATATGGGTATGGCACAAAGAATGCCCACCCCACTGAAAAAAACGATCTTTTGCTGGCGTACGGGTAATGCTTTATGGCCGCTGGCTTCGGTGGTTTCCGGCGGGGCAATTTGGCCCTTCAGGCGGAAGGTGATAATGGTGAGCGGCACTAACAGGCACACGAGGCTTGGCAATATCAACTTCGAGATGATAGACGCAGCAGTGATCTGGCCACCGATCCACATCATTGTAGTGGTGACATCACCTATGGGCGACCACGCCCCACCTGCGTTGGAAGCGATCACCACCATACCCACATACCATAACCGTTCTTCCTTGTCGGTTATCAGTAATCGCACCATTGATACCATGACAATGGTTGTTGTGAGGTTATCAAGGACGGGAGAGAGGAAGAATGTGAGAAAAGATATGATCCACAGTAGTTTACGCTTGTTGGTTTGTTTTATTCGACTGGTAATGATGTCAAAACCGTCGTGTGCGTCAATCAGTTCCACTATCGTCATGGCCCCCATCAGGAAGAACAAGATCCCCGAAAGCTCCCCAAGTTGTTCAGTAAGCTGGTGGTTGACAAGGTGTTTATCGCCCGAGTACATTATATATATGACCCAACAGGCAACACCAGTCATCAGGGCAACTGCTGCTTTGTTGACCTTGATCTGATGTTCTGTTGCGATGGCAACATAGCCCAGGATGAAGCAAAAAACGAGCAGTGTTATCATTTCTAAATTTGAATTATATGTGTAAGTAAAGATAAGAGATTGCCCCCAAAACACCCTTTGAAGCATCGATACGCAACCAATTTGCACAATTTTGCAACAAAAGTTCACGATAGGCAGGGTATGCGGGCACTAATTTTGCAGTATAAAGTCTGATGTCCGCAGGAAATTATCAAATGGAGACATCGTTGATATCAATAAAGTATTAGTTTTGTTCACAAATAAAATGAATATAAGGATGAGATTCCTATTAATTACCCTTTTAGCGCTTTGTCCGTTCACGAACTTCGCACAAAGCAGCCTTACAATTTTTTCGGAAGACGGATACCGTTTCTACCTTGTTTTGAATGGCCAGAAGCAGAATAATGTGGCCATGACCAATGTACGTATCGATGGTCTGGCACAGCCGCAGTATGCAGTGAAGATATTGTTTGAAGATCCGTCAAAGCCGGAGATATCTAAGAACATACCTGTCGTAGATCCGGGAACTAACGCATTTGCTGACGTAACCTACAAGATCAAGACCAACAAGGATGGCGAACTTAAGATGCGCTACTTCTCTGCTACACCTGTAGTTCCCAACTATGTTCCACCGGCAGATGTGTATGTAATGCACTATGGCCAGCCGGCACCACCACCGCCTCCGGGTATGGGTGGTACTACGGTGACCCAAACCACAGTGACCCAGACAACGGGCGCTACCGGTATGGGCGGCGCTAATATCTCTGTTGGCGGCGGCATGGGCGGTGTTAATATGAATATCAACATCAGCGACCCGGTGTTGGGCGGTGGCACCACCACTACTACACGCACCACCACTACCACTACCTCTACAGATATGGGTTATAGCAATGGCGGCGGATATAACGACAACCCACCACCTCCCCCACCGCCTTCAAGGGGCAATAATTGCCGTTTTGCCATGGACGCTTCCAGCTTCCGCTCGGCTAAAGAAACGGTAACAAAAGCCAGCTTTGACGAAACCAAACTTTCTACCGCAAAGACAATTCTTACTTCAAACTGCATGAGCACCGATCAGGTAATAGCTATCTGTAACCTGTTCTCGTTTGAAGCGTCAAAGCTCGATTTTGCCAAATATGCATACGAACGTTGCACCGATCGTGGCAACTACTTTAAAGTAGGCAACATTTTCAGCTTTGATGCCAGCCGCACAGAACTGAACGAATATATCAGCGGCCACTAGTCGTAACCACAATTATGAGACGCCCATGCAGCAACGCATGGGCGTCTTTTTTTCATACAGCTCCGATTTCACCGCCACATTTCAATCGTTTACCGACAACCGCACATTTTTCCCCGAAATGGATTTCACTCCCGTGCCATGCTTGTATAGTTTTGCGCTACAATTCTGATAAATGAGGACACACCGCTACGCTGTTTTAGTTTTTTTGCTGATCGGACTGTTGCAGGGCCTTACTGCCAATGCGCAATACAAGATCAGCGGCACCGTGATAAACAACAAGAAAAAGCCTGTGAAGGGTGCCAATGTTTACCTTGATAATACCATTGACGGGGGAACTACCGACAGCAATGGTATATTCCGGTTCACCACTTCTGAGAAAGGTCCGCAAACAATAGTAGCGTCTGAGATAAGCCATGCTCCCGCGGGTCAGCCGGTTAATATAGACGGAGATCTCAGCGGCATTGTAATAACACTGGTTGCGAATGCGCCTAAGGACCTGGACGTGGTGGTGATAACGGCCGGCTCAATAGATGCTACGAACGATAAAGGCAAGACAGTATTGAAACCACTTGACATTGTAACAACGGCAGGGTCGGGTGCCGACGTGGTGAAGTCGATGCAGACATTGCCGGGCACCCAGCAAACCGGTCCGGATAATGGGCTGTTTGTACGTGGCGGTGATGCCAATGAAGCCGCAGTGATAGTAGATGAGATGGTAGTGCAGAACGCATTCTTCAACGGCGCACCGGGCGTGGCCACCCGTAGCAGGTTCGGGGCCTTTCAGTACCAGGGTGTTGCATTCAGCAGCGGTGGCTATAGCGCCCGTTATGGTCAGGCATTGAGCGGTGTACTGGAACTGAACACTACAGACCTACCCGACAAAAGCAATATCAATCTGGGTGCCAACCTTGCCGGTGCCAACGCATCGGGTGTGAAGAAATGGAAGAATAGTGCCATTGAGGGTGGCGGCGGATACACGAATCTTACACCCTTTTACGGAATAGTAAAGAGTAATTTCGATTTCTATAAAGTGCCGCAGGGTGGCAACGGGAATGCCCGCTACATATGGAAGCCCAATAAGAATGGCATTTTGAAAGTGGCTGTGAACACACAGCATAATACAACAGGAGTTACCATACCCGATCCGTTCAATGCAGGTACAGTGAACTTTGTGACAGCCGACCATAACTATTTTGGTAACGCATCTTACAAGCAGCTATTCAAGAGTAAGTACATGCTGTATACTGCTGCCTCTGTTAGTCAGAACAATACTGACTTCGAATTCGGTCCGCTGAAGTATGGGCAGGACGAGTATCGCCGTCAATTCAGGGTAGAAGGCAAACGATATTTCAACAGTCGCCTGAACCTGATGCTGGGTACTGATATTCAGAGTTTTGGTTTGGCCCGTAAGAATGATACTGCGAAGCAGAGTTTTGATGAGATACTGTCGGGCGCGTATGCGGAATTGGAGTGGACGCCGGTGAATCGTTTTGCTGTGAAGCCCGGAATAAGATATGAGAACAGCAACTTGCTGGGCGCCAATACCATAGCCCCACGATTGTCTATGGCATTGAAGACGGGTGTGCATAGCCAGGCATCGGTGGCTGGCGGTATGTTCTATCAGGAGGCCCCATCGGTGTACCTCATAGCTGGCCACAGACCCGACATGCAGCTGGCAACACACTATATTGCCAACTGGCAGTGGAGCCAGGATAACCGCACTTTGCGCCTGGAGGGATACTATAAAAAGTATGACAGTCTGATATTGGAGACCGGTGCGCCTTACAATCCCAACACCTATCGGTACATCTCGCCTACCGCAACAGTAACCAATGGCGGCAGCGGCTATGCACAAGGTGTGGAGCTATTTTGGCGCGACAAGAAGACATTCAAGAATACGGATTACTGGATATCGTACAGCTACATTGACACCAAGCGTCAATTCCTCAACTACCCTATTGCGGCAACCCCTACGTTTATTGCCAATCACAATCTGAACCTCGTAGGCAAGTACTGGATAGACAAGATAAAGACCAATGTAAGTGCTACCTACAGTTACGCCAGCGGAAGGCCCTACTACAACCTGCCCGGCTATTTGGCTGACAATACCCGATTCCTTACTGACCGCACCACACCTGACTTTAACGGCCTGTCTGTTTCCCTGGCCTATCTGCACAGCTTTGGCAAGTGGTTCACCGTGTTTTACCTGAGTGTAGAGAATGTGACGAATGCTAAGAACGTATTTGGCTATCGTTACAGCCCCGATGGTAATGGTGGTTATACAGAGAGCAAGATCGTACCTGCGCTGTACCGTACTATTTTCTTCGGTGTTAATATGTCGCTGTCAGAATTCAGCAAAGACGAGTTATAATATCAAACGCAACAATTCAAATACATCAACCAAACCAACAAAATGAAATACACGATCATTACCGCAGCCCTTGCTATTGCAGCATGTACCGCGCAGGCACAAGACATGAAACCAGTACTGGAAAAGACATTCCTGGCATTCGATACCACTATGGACATGAACACAAAGGTGGAACAAGCCAATAAATTATCTCTCATTGCTAAGAAGTGGGACAATGAGTGGGCATCGCACTACTATGTGGCCTACAGCAAGACTCAGCTTTCGTACATGGAGAAAGACAATGCCAAGCGCGAAGCATATCTGGATGAAGCTGAAAAAGAGAAGGAAGACGCTGTGGCCATCTTGAAGAAGGAGAACGACGAAACATATGTGCTGGCAGCCATGATAGCCAATGCCCGTATGGCGATAGACCCTATGAACCGTTGGCAGAAGTATGGCCAGTTGTTCAGTCAGAATCTGGAGAGCGCCAAAGAGGTGAATTCAGAAAATCCGCGCATGTATTACCTCACTGCAGTGAGCAAATTCTTTACGCCGAAACAGTTTGGTGGTGGCAAGAAGGCTGCAATGCCTTATTTCGAAAAAGCGCAGGGACTGTTTGAAAAAGAGTCTGCGCTGAATAAAGACATAACTAATCCGCACTGGGGCAAGGATAAGAATGCATACTTCATAGAGCAGTGCAAGAAAGAAGACAAAGAATAACACGATACCGATAAGGGTATAGACTAAAAGGTATGGCCGTCGCCATACCTTTTATATATTTACAGCATGAACTGGCAGTCGTTGTACACAACACAGAGAACCGGAGGCGCAGAACGCGATTCTTCTAATCCCGACCCTGTGCGTAATTCTTTTATCCGCGACTATGACCGTATCATATTCTCGTCCGCCTTCCGCAGACTGCAGAACAAGACGCAGGTCTTTCCGCTGCCGGGAGCCATTTTTGTGCACAACCGCCTCACACACAGTCTTGAAGTGGCATCTGTGGGCAGGTCTCTCGGCAAGACGGTTGGAGAGAGGATAGCTGCTGCCAACATGGATAAAGGCGAGAGTTTTGTTGAGTTCTACCGGCACGAACTGGCATCTGTGATCGCATCGGCCTGCCTGGCCCACGATATAGGTAATCCACCTTTTGGCCACTCGGGCGAGGATGCCATACGAACTTTCTTTAAAGAATTGCAGGGCGATGACCGCAAGCTGATACATGATACGCTAACGCCCAATCAGCTAAAAGACCTTGAGTTGTTTGAAGGCAACTCAAATGCGTTGCGAACGCTTACCCACAATTTCAACGAGCCGGTGCCGGGAGGATACAGGCTTACGTTCACTACCCTGGCATCGCTGGTGAAGTACCCCTGCGCGTCGTCGGAGGGGTTCAATAAGCGAACCGGCCTCATTGCCACAAAAAAGTCGGGGTATTTTGACTCTGAAAAGGCCACCTACGAAAAGATAGCTTCGAAACTCGGAATTCCTCGAAAGGAAGGGTATGAAACCGTTTATGCAAGGCATCCGTTTGTATATCTTACCGAGGCTGCCGATGATATCTGCTATCGGGTCATTGACCTGGAAGACGCGCACAGGCTCCATATTGTTTCCACCGACACATTTATGAGTCTGTTTCTACCCTTCTTCGACAACGAGACCGGGAAATATACCAACCGAGATTACATCACCCGCACACTTGCCGACATAAACGACCCTAACCAGAAAGTGCAATACGTGCGCGCCCGCTGGATAGGGCTGATGACGGAGAAGCTGGCAGATGTGTTTATGGCACATGAGGCGGAGCTACTGGCTGGAACACTGGAGAAAGATCTGTTGAAGTGTTTGCCTGAGGCGGAGCATAGACTTATTGAGGACATTAATAAATTCTCTTACCAGAACATATACAACTATCGATCGGTGGCCGAGATAGAGATAGCCGGTTACAATGTGATTGGTGGTTTGCTGAAGGAGTTTGTCCATGCGGCCCTCAACCCTCATCTTACCCGGTCGGCAAAGCTGCTGAAACTGGTGTCTGCTCAGTTTCCTGTGGTTGGCGACCGTAGCTGCATCTATCAGGATGTACAGTCGTTGGTCGATTTCATTGCAGGGATGACAGATCTCTATGCTATAGACCTATACCGGAAGATCACAGGGATAACAATACCTGAGATCAGGTAATTCACCCTGCTGCAGCACCCGTTTTGCTGCATTTTCAGGTGACGACGAGCATACTATTCTTGCAGCATTAGCGTATCTTTGCCGTTTCAATATATATAGAAACATGTTACCCATAAACATCTTCCGGCAGAACAAAGAACTGGTACTGCAGGGACTGGCAAAGAAGAATTTTAAAGAAACAGAACTGGTTGACAAGATCATCGAGACCGATGAGCGCCGGCGCCTGATGCAGGTGGAGCACGATAACCTCGCAGCCTCCGTGAATGCGGCGTCAAAGCAGATAGGCCAGTTGATGGCAAAGGGCGATAAAGAGCAGGCCGAGCAGATGAAGCTGCAGGTGGCTCAGCACAAAGAGAAAATAAAGGAACTGGTCACCACACTGGGCAATATTGAGCAGGAGTTGCACGACGACCTGGTGCGCCTTCCCAACCTGCCTCATGCAAGTGTACCGGTGGGGAAAACCCCTGAAGAAAACGAAGTGGTGCGCTCGGGTGGCACTATGCCTCAGCTCAGCACGCACAAGGCGCCTCATTGGGACCTCATGGAGCAATACAAGCTCATGGATCTCGCACTGGGCAATAAGCTCACAGGTAGTGGTTTCCCTGTGTTTATGGGTAAGGGTGCCCGTTTGCAGCGTGCACTCATCCAATACTTCCTCAATTTCAATATTGCCGCAGGTTATACTGAATACTGCCCGCCCTTCATGGTGAATGAAGACTCTGCCTATGGAACCGGTCAGTTGCCTGATAAGGAAGGACAGATGTACCATGTTACGGCCGATGGCTTCTATCTGATACCAACCTCAGAGGTGCCACTTACCAATATTTTCCGCGATGTTATCTTGCAGGAAAGCGAGATACCTGCCCGCCTCACAGCCTATTCACCATGTTTCCGTCGCGAGGCAGGTTCCTACGGCAAGGATGTGCGTGGTCTCAACCGTGTTCACCAGTTTGACAAGGTGGAGATCGTTCAGATCGTTGATCCCGCAACCAGCTACGATGTTTTGGAAGGAATGGTGGCACATGTCGAGAAGCTCCTTCAGTCGCTGGAGTTGCCATACCGTATCCTCCGATTGTGTGGCGGCGATATGAGTTTCACATCTGCCCTCACTTACGACTTTGAGGTTTATAGTGCGGCACAGGAACGTTGGCTGGAGGTAAGTTCAGTTTCAAACTTTGAATCGTTTCAGGCCAACAGGATGAAGATCCGTCATCGCGATGCCAATGGAAAGACCCAATTGGTGCACACGCTCAACGGAAGTTCATTGGCATTACCACGAATCATTGCGTGTCTTCTGGAGAACAATCAGGGCCCGGAAGGCATCACCATTCCGGCGGCATTGCAGCCGTATTTCGGAGGAGACAAGATCAACTAAAATCGATAGATTCAGCATATCAATAAGTAAAAAAGCATGATACAACGTAGACAATCACTGTGGTTGCTGTTTTCGGCATTACTTGGTGCCGGTGTGTTCTTTTTCGATCTGTACCGTGGCGAAATAAAAGTAGGTGAACTCACCGAACACAAAGTGCTGCGCGTAGCCGATCATTACCCGTCACTGCTTATTGCCATTGTAATGGTGGCGTTGCCGTTGGTTACCATTTTCATGTTCCGCGACAGAAAGAGGCAAATGAGAATGACGGCTTTGAGTATCATTTCTGCTCTATCTTTTCTCACAATGATGCTGACCCGGGTAACCGGCCTTTCAAAACTTACCCCTCCGGTAACTGAAGGTAGCTATTGGGTGGGAGCTGTTTTACCGGCGCTTTCCCTGGTTTTTCTTTTGTTAGCGCTGTTAGGGATACGCAGCGATGAAAAGCTCGTGCGTTCTGTTGACAGGCTGCGATAACTGCACCGGCATTCTCCGATCATTATCTCTTGAAATTCTCCCGTTGGCGATTCTTTTCAGACGTCAACGGCACAGCGAAAGCAAATGGCAACTCAAAACGAAGAAAGCAGGTTAAAGGCGCTCCGCTCGTATGATGTGCTCGATACGCCCCCCGAGCGTGCATTCGATCGCATCACAGAGTTGGCTGCAATTATCTGCGGCACGCCTATCGCGCTGGTTTCGTTGGTTGATGAGAACAGACAATGGTTCAAGTCGGCTGTTGGTCTGAAAGTGCGGGAAACGCATCGCGATATTTCATTCTGTCAGCATACCATTCAGGGCAATTCGATCTATGAGGTGACCGATGCCTGGAAGAACCCGACGTATAGAAACAACCCACTTGTCACAGGCGAGCCTCATATCAGGTACTACAGCGGGTATCCCCTTATAGACGCCGCCGGAAATGCGCTTGGCAGTTTGTGTGTCATAGATACTGTGCCCCGCAAACTAAATCTGGAACAGAAGCGTGCGCTCACACTGCTTGCCGAAGATGTTACTGAGCTGATCATCCTACGGAAGAAAAAGGAGGATAGTGATCTGTTCGAAAAGTTCGTCAACGTATCCCACGACATTATAGCATTAGCAGGTCTGGACGGATATTTCAAGAAGGTGAACCCGGCATTTGCCAGGTTGCTGGGCTATAATGATGAGGTTCTGAAATCGGTCAAGTATCTCGATTTCATTCACCCCGATGATATGAATGCGTCTCTTGAAGAGATGCAGAAGTTGGCAAATGGCGGACAGACCGTGAATTTTGTCAATCGCTTGCGGTGTGCAGACGGGAGATACCTGTTCATAGAATGGGCCGTTGCTCCGGATACCGAGGCCGGAAACCTGTTCTGCATTGGTCGAGATATTACACGAGAGCGGGAAAAGGAGCAACAAACATTGGATCTGGAAAGGCAGTTCAGCGAAAAACTTGGAGAAGCAAAACGCCTCGCCGAAAAAGCCAACAGTGCCAAGTCGACCTTTATTGCCAACATGAGCCATGAGATACGCACCCCGCTCAATGGTATCATTGGATTTACCGACCTGCTGCTTAAAACAAAGACCACCGATACCCAGGCGCAATATCTCTCCATAGTTAACCAATCTGCCACTACCCTGCTGGGTGTCATCAATGACATCCTTGACTTCTCAAAGATAGAGGCAGGAAAGCTGGAGCTCGATATTGAGAAATGCGATCTCTTTGAACTGGTGGATCAGGCTGCTGATATTGTGGCATTTCAGGCACAGAAAAAAGGTCTTGAGCTACTTATCAATATTTCTCCGGAGTTGCACCGATATGTTTGGACGGATTCTGTGCGCCTGAAGCAAATACTCGTGAACCTTCTCTCCAATGCAGTGAAGTTCACTGAAGAGGGTGAAGTAGTGCTGTCGGTTTATGAATCGCCGGGGACAGAAACCGATAATGTTTCTCTGAGATTTGAGGTACGCGACACAGGGATAGGGATCAAGGAGGAAAAGAGATCTTCCATATTCGATGCATTTACTCAGGAAGATGTGTCCACTTCAAAACGATATGGTGGCACCGGACTTGGCCTAACAATTTCAAACAACCTGTTGAAGCTGATGCACTCGCAGTTACAACTGCAAAGCACGGTCGGTGAGGGTACCACTTTTTACTTTGATATTGAATCGCGGGCAGAGCATGCCGAAACGCCGGTATGGAAGCCCTTGCCGGATATCCGCAGGGTGCTGATCGCAGACGATAATGCGATGTCAAGAACCATCATTCGGGAACTGTTATCGTTGGCCAACGTACTATGCGACGAAGTGACGAGTGGGTTTGAAGTGGTCAAGGCGCTCAATGCCGGAAATAAGTATGATGTAGTGCTGTTAGACTGTAACATGCCATATCTGAATGGCCTGGAGACTGCAAGTCGTTTAAGAGCAAGTGCTGACGATACCACAAGCTCTCAGAAGATAGTGCTGATGCATGGCACTGCCGAGCACGAAAATATTATAGCAGCCGCCCGCGAGTTGGGTATTGAACAAAGCATTTTGAAGCCGGTAAAGATATCCACGCTTTACGATGCGCTTTCAGGGTTGCAGAACAAGCGTGACGTTGAGGATTCAATTCAGGTATCAACGGGGGGCGGACGGAAACTCAAAGTGCTCATTGCCGACGACAATAAAGTGAATACGTTGCTGGCGCGTACCATTGTGAAGAAGATAGCGCCGGATACAGATATAGTAACGGCAGAGAACGGACTCGATGCCATTACGGAATTTGATCGTTTCCTCCCCGACATCATATTCATGGATATCCAGATGCCGGGAATGAATGGTTACGAGGCTGCGGGTGTCATTCGGCGCAAGCCATTCGGTATCACAGTGCCTATTATAGCGCTGACCGCAGGAAATGTTGCCGGTGAGAAAGAAAAGTGTATTGAGGCCGGCATGGACGATTTCATTGCAAAGCCATTCGTTGAAGAGACAATGGCGCACGCGCTGGAGAAGTGGAAGAATGGCAATGCGCTGACCGAGAAGGACGAAAAGCTGCTGTTTGACATAGAGTGGCTGCGCAGGCATATTTACGGCAATGAACCCGATGAACCTGCTGTGCAGGAATTTCTGGGGCTGGCAGTCGAAGAACTAACCACTATGGCTTACATGATAAGAAGCGGCATGTACCTCAATCGCAAACTGGATTATTGGCGCCAGTTGGGGCATAAAATAGCCGGTTCTGCAGCGTCGGTGGGACTAAAAAAATTGGCGAAGGTGGGGTCTGCACTCGACTCGCTCACTAACGAGGGAGGTCTCACACCTATGCTCGAAGACTTATTGAAGGAAATCGAGATAAGTATAAATGTGCTCCAAAAACACATTGCCTGATTAATTTCATCTGCCACCCAACAATAAATATCTAATTTTGCCGTTAACAGTTATTCAGCGTTTCGGCGTTGCCGAAAACGAAAAAAGTGCATGCATTCAATAGTTAAGGTTTTACTGGGAATTCTTCTGTCATTGGGTTTTGTATCCGTGCGGGCGCAAACCTATTTCACGTCTACTGAAATCGGCATTTCCGGCGGTGGTTCGCAGTACTTTGGCGATCTTAACGACCGTTATGGTTTCAAGACCATAAATCCGGCATATGGTTTGTATGCACGCAAACACCTCAATCAGTATATCTCCTTGCGGATGGGGGCCTACTATACCAAGGTAAATTATTCAGACAAGCTGAATCTGGACCTGTATCAGCGGCAACGCAACCTTGATTTTACCAGCGACATCATTGAGGCATCTTTTCAGGCAGAATTCAACTTCTTCAGGTTTGTGACCGGTGATCCCTATCATCGATTCACTCCTTTTCTTACTATGGGGCTTGGCGGGTTCCTTTATGACCCCTACACTACCTATAACGGAAACCAGTATTACCTCCGTCCCTTGGGTACCGAAGGGCAGAATGCCGGCTATGATGACCGTAAATACACCAATTTCAGCCCGTGTGTGCCGATAGGTGTCGGTGCCAAGTTCTGGGTTGTAGGGGGCATAAACCTCACACTCGAGGTCGTTGACAGGCTTACATTCACCGATTATCTGGATGATGTAAGTTCAACCTACGTGGGCATTGACAAGTTCTCGCTGAAACCCAAAGATCCATCGCGGGCGTTGCAGGACCGGTCAGTAGAACTCAATCCGAATAACGCACTCGGCCGAACCGGCAAGCAAAGGGGCAATTCTGCTACCAGAGACCAGTACCTTATGTGTCTGTTCAGTGTATCATGGCATTTTACCACTTATCGCTGTCCTAACTACATGGACAAGGAGCTTATAAGTACTTACTAGCTATACGATTGAACAATTTCGAATTGTAGGATTCGGAATTTTGGGTTCAATGTATAGGTGCTTGTCGAAATATCTTGGAATTCTTGTAGCGATAAGTAAGTCTAACTTATGACCACGCATTTTTTCCTGCTTTATTGGGTTGCTTTTAAAGCCGTACGGATCCGAAATAAAGTACAACTTAATTGACTTGTAGTTGATAGATCTATCGTGAAAGTAGTTTCCGAATCTTACAGACATAAAGTCATCCAAGCATGTCGTAAATTTCTCCTCAATATCCGATACTTTAAAACCACTCGCGCTGTTAATATCTTTTAATTCAATGATATATATATTGTATGTGGTGTCATCACAACGTTGAATAATCAAACAGTCTGGTGATTTCGGTCTGGAATCATCGTGTATGGTTGTATTATAATAGTCGTCTACCTTGATGATGGCAATGTTTTCTGCATTTATGCTTTCTTCAATATTAATGCTGATTCCATTTTCTTGGCACTCGTCACAAAAGAACGAGTTTATAGAATTTTCATTTAGCAAATTTTCAATGAGCATTTTTTGTCGCATTTAATTTGTCGTATATGCGTATCCGTTCTTCATATAGCATTTCGGCAGTATTGGCAAAATTGTTGTCGTTCATTCCATCTTCCTCAGCTTTCATGGAAATCAAATCTGAAGTACTGCCCTGATCTGTGCTTTGCATCAAGTAGGAACATACCGAGTTGTGGTCAAGTTTCTTATCTAGGATAATGTTGCTCAGTTTATTAAA